>JAFGEC010000088.1 GCA_016931775.1 Candidatus Zhuqueibacterota bacterium
TGGCAAGCCGGTGGTGGTTTCGGCATTTCCGATATGGGAAAAAATCGTTCAAGAGACAGGCTGCGGTGCGACCGTAGCATCCATCGATCCGGAAGAGATCGCCGCTCAAATCGACGCTATCTATTCGGATGCGTATAAAATGTCGCAGATGGGCGCTTCAGGCAGACGGGCCATCGAAAAAAAGTACAACTGGGAAAAAGAGGAAAAAACACTGATTGAATGTTATAACAGGCTGCTGGGTAAAACGGAAGACTCCCGCTGACAGGAGAAAAGGATGGCGAAAAATAAATTAAGCATTTTATATATTTCCCAATATTTTCATCCCGAAGTGGGCGCATCTCAAACCCGTTCCCTGGAAATGGCCGGAAATCTGGTCAAACTCGGCCACAAAGTGACGGTACTGACGGAATTCCCCAACCACCCCAGTGGGATTATACCTGATGAATACAAAGGGAAGTGGTTCGAATATGACCACATGAACGGTATCGATATTGTGCGAACCTGGGTATTCGCCCGGCCAGATAAAAATTTTTATACGCGAATGGGTTTTTACCTGAGTTATATGTTATTTGCGGCGCTTTTCGGCTCATTTATGGGCGGAAAATTCGATATCATCTATGTAACCTCTCCCCCGTTTTTTGTCGGCGTCACCGGATTGTGGCTCAGCCGGTTAAAAAGCGCAAAATTTATATTCGAAATTCGAGACCTATGGCCGCAGGGTGCTGTCGAACTGGGTGAGGTATCCAATAAGCGATTTATCCGCTGGGCGGAAAAGCTGGAAAAGGTATACTATCAAAAAGCCGATAAAATAATCGTCGTCACCAAGGGCGTCGAGACCACCTTGAAGGAAAGAGGTATCACCGCTGAAAAAATTCACTATATACCAAACGGCACAAATACCGACTTGTTTAGGGATTTTGGCAAACGATCCAAAGAATTGTACGGCCGAGACGACAAATTTATCGTTTTGTACGCCGGCAACCTGGGTATTGCCCAAGGTGTGGAAAGCATGTGCGAGCTGGTGGAACGGTTTAAAAATGTAAAGGACGTACAGTTTATCTTTATCGGCGACGGGCCGCTTAAAAATCAGATTAAAGAAAAAAAATCCGCCGTATCTCTCGATAATCTGATTCTAATGGATCAGGTGCCGCGTGAAAAGATTGCTCACTATATTGCGGCAGCCGACTGCTGCCTGGTGCCACTGAAAAAAATACCCTTATTTAAACGCACCGTACCGTCGAAAGTTTTTGATTATATGGCATGTCAGCGTCCTGTTATTGTCGGAGTGGACGGTGAAGCACACCGGATCGTCACAGAATCCGGGGGCGGTATCTATGTTGAGCCGGAAAACGTCGACCAGATGCAACAGGCCATACTCAGGTTAAAAGCATCCCCAAAAATTTGCAGAGAGATGGGCCGTGCCGGCCGCACATATGTCGCAAAGAACTTTTCACGCCGACAGGGAGCGCTGGATCTGGAAAAAATTTTCTTAAATATCGCAACTCATAAAACGAACGTTTGAAAAAATGTGGTTCATTATATTTCCATTTATTTTTGCTGAAACTTTTGTTATATCATACTTTCTAGTACCCCTGGTAAACCGGCTTGCACAACGATTCGCTGTTTTAGACAATCCGGGACAACGCAAGGTACATAAAAAGCCCAAACCCCTCATGGGAGGACTCGCCATTTTTAGCGCATTTTTCCTGGTTGTGGCAGGCAACACCGGATTGGCGCTTGCATTTCCACATCATTCACTTTTTCATCAAATCCCGCAATTTGAAACACTCGTGCCGTTGATGGTGCGCGCCCTGCCACAGTTATTGATCATTCTCTCCGGCGGTTTTGCAATACATCTTTTAGGGTTGTTGGACGATATTTACAAGGATAGATTGTCTTATCAGTTAAAATTTTTAGTCCAGACTGTGATTGCCCTTCTGGTTTCCATTGCAGGTGTTCGAACGCACTTTATGCCGTTCGAGTTTCTGGATGTTATCGTCACAACATTATGGATCATAGGCGTTACCAACAGTTTCAATTTACTGGATAATCTGGACGGCTTAACAGCCGGTATTTCGGTCATCGCCGGATTTTTATTGTTTATCATCGCATTGATGCAATTGCAGGTTTTTTTCGGCCTGCTTTTACTGGCCCTCGCAGGCTCCTCACTCGGTTTTTTATTGCATAATTTCTATCCGTCAAAGTTATTTATGGGTGACAGCGGCAGTCTGTTTTTGGGGTTTATGTTTGCTTCCGTAACCGTCAGCGGCTCCTATGTGGTCGAAACATCATCATCCCTCCTGCCGGTAACTGTTCCGGTTCTGATACTCAGTATACCATTGTATGATACTTTTTCAGTAATGTTTATTCGATGGCGAGAAAAAAGGCCGCTGTTTTTAGGCGATAAACGGCATTTTTCACACAGGCTGCTTGAATTGGGAATGAGTCATCGACAGACCGTCATATTTATTTATTTGGTCAGTTTTTGTGTGGGATTGACAGCACTTTTACTGCCTTATTTGTCCGTTGCAGGCAATTTGGCTATTTTATTACAGGCAATTATAATCTATATTTTAATAACCATATTGGTCGTGTATGGAAAACGGAATACACAAGAAAATAAAAAGAATCAGCAACCCTAAATAATTGTTGTTTTTTTCTCTTAACATAACAACTAGCGGAGGTTTTTGTGAAAATTTTGATTACCGGAGGGGCGGGATTTATAGGCTCGCATCTTGCTGAACATTTATTAAGGAGCGGGCATAAAGTTTGTGCCATTGACGATCTATCGACAGGCCGCCTGAAAAATATACAACATCTCCTGAATCAACCGGACTTTCAGATGGTTGTTGAAACTATTCTCAATGAAACGGTAATGGACCGCCTTGTCAGTGAGAATCAGGTGATTTTTCACCTGGCAGCGGCGGTTGGTGTCGAGCTCATCGTTAAAAGTCCCGTTGAAACCATTGAACGTAATGTTTTAGGCACCGATGTGGTTTTACGTTTGGCATCACGATATATGCGCAAAGTATTAATTGCTTCCACCTCTGAAATATACGGAAAGAGTGAGCTTGTTCCGTTTAAAGAAAACGATGACCGGGTTTTGGGTCCGACAACCAAGAGCCGGTGGAGTTATTCCTGCTCTAAGGCCATCGATGAATTTTTAGCGCTTGCATATTTTAAAGAAAAAAATTTACAAACAATCATCCTGCGGTTATTCAATACAGTCGGGCCGCGTCAAACCGGCCGTTACGGGATGGTCATTCCCAGGTTTGTCCGACAGGCTCTGGCCGGGGAACCTTTAACCGTTTACGGTGACGGAATGCAGATACGCTGTTTCACCTATGTAAGTGATGTTGTGGACGCCGCCGTAAAACTGCTGGACGAACCAAAGGCTGTAGGTCAGGTTTTTAACATCGGAAACGACCAGGGCATCAGCATAGCGGAACTTGCAGAAAAAATAATACAAAAGACGGGAACAAAATCAAAAATCGTCTACATTCCCTACGATCAGGCTTATGAAGAAGGATTTGAGGATATGCGTATCCGGCAACCGGATCTATCAAAGATTTTTCATTACGTCGGTTACAAACCCAAAGTACAACTGGAGCAAATTCTTGACCATGTCATTCGGCATTTTCGTGAAAACGAGATTTGACAAAATGTGGATAAGTTGTTTATATCCACATAGGATCCAACTATTTCAATATTAATTCACGGTAAAGATTATGTTAAGAAAATGAATTTGATTATTGAAAAATCAAGACTTATAAAAAAAATTTGGGAAAAACATATATATTTGTTTTTTATATACTTATATTCACTTGAATTCGAGTTCATTTTTGTAACGCAATGGCAATATGAAGTGCATTTTTTTTTTAGCGCTGTAAATAGTAACTTTTTAAAGATTTGCCCGAGTTTGTCGTAATTTTTTTATTGACGAAAATGTGGATAACTTGGGGAAAACTTGAAATACTGTTAGATATTGGTGGATGATTTGAATACAGCACAAGATATTTATTCGGATTGGCTTACGTTCGGTTTGTTTTTTATTGCCCTTTTAATATTGATCGGGATTGCCGAATTAATCCGCCGCCGGCAAAAATGGCAGGTGGAAGCCACCCGCAAGATCGTACATATCATGACCGGTGTTTTGGTGGCGACGACGCCTTTTGTTTTGCACTCAAAGTGGCCGTTGATCGTGCTGGGAGTGGTATTTACTCTTTTTGATTTTCTCGCCATTCGCAATAAATTTTTTTCCGCCATGCACGATACAAAACGCAAGAGTTATGGCACTGTCTTTTATCCCGTCTCTTTCATCCTGCTGGTCTTTGTACTTTGGGATGGAAATAAACTGGTTTTTGTCACATCCATGTTGATTATGGCGATAGCCGATGCTGCCGCTGCCATTATTGGTGAGCGCGTATCGCGTCCGGTGCCTCTCAACATCGGCTCCGAGCGTAAAACCCTGCAAGGTAGCATGGCAATGGCTATTTCAACTTTTATGATTGTGATCTTTAGTTTTTATTTTTTCGGTGCTCTGCTTGGTGTCCGTGTTGGAATCGGGCTGACTTTATGGAGTGCAGTGGTGACGGCGATTTTTGCAGCGGTCAGTGAAGTGGTATCATTCAGGGGATCGGATAATCTCACAGTACCGCTTGCAAGTGCGTTTGTCCTTTATTTTATGTTAACCCAATCCGCCGATGATCGGCTGTTTTTTTCTATGGGCTTGTTAATGGCGGCGGTTGTCGCTGGTTTATCATTCAAATTCAAATTTCTCGATGCGGGCGGCAGTGTGGCCACGTTTATATTGGGGACTGTGGTTTTTGGCATAGGGCGTATAGCCTTTACCGGGCCGATTCTTGCATTTTTTATCTTGTCCAGTATACTTTCCAAACTCGGAAAAAAGAGAAAAAATAAACTGACCCCGGTGTTTGAAAAAACGGGTTGCAGGGATATTGGACAGGTGCTGGCCAACGGTGGTATTGCAGGCATCCTGGTACTGGCCTGGTTCTTTTTTCGAAACGATCTGTTATTCTTTTTGTATCTCGGATCGCTTGCGGCAGTGACAGCAGATACCTGGGGAACTGAATTAGGTGTTTTATCTTCAGCATCCCCTGTCTCCGTCATTTCGTTCAAGCGGGTTGCAGCCGGCACATCCGGTGGTATCACGACAATTGGAACTCTCGGCGCATTGCTGGGTTCGTTTGTACTGGTATCCATTGGATGGTTGTCCGGTACCACCAATTCACCCCAAATTTCCAGTGTTTTGCAATTTATGATCATTGTATCGGCCGGTTTTTTGGCCGGACTGATGGACAGTATAATGGGGGCAACTGTACAGGGACAGTTTTATTGTACGATCTGTAATAAAGAAACTGAAAAAAAAATTCATTGTCAAAACACACCGACAAAACAAAAAAGCGGCTATTTATGGATCAATAACGACATCGTCAACGTTTTTTGTGCCCTTTTTGGCGTATTATTCGTACTTGGCGGGATACTGCTCATTACCGGATAAGGCTAACAAATTCATCACTTATTCGATAGGAATGGCCCAAGGAAGCGACATCGTTCCGTCAGGTATAATTTTATTGGTTAGAAGAAAAAGTTATTTTATTTCTTGGATAAATTCACTAATTTCAAGTAAACTTTTAAAAGGAGGAATAATGACCACAATAGTTGATGTTTTTGCAAGAGAAATATTGGATTCACGAGGTAATCCGACGGTTGAAGTCGACGTCACACTGGAAAACGGCAGTCTCGGGAGAGCGGCGGTACCTTCAGGTGCCTCGACCGGTGAGCATGAAGCCGTTGAATTACGTGATGGTGATAAAGATCGTTATCTGGGTAAAGGCGTACAGGATGCCGTTAATAATGTCAATGATGAAATCGCTGAACATATTATTGGTGAAGATGCAACTGAGCAGGTCGTCGTGGATAAAATTCTGATTGATCTGGACGGAACGCCCAA
>JAFGEC010000089.1 GCA_016931775.1 Candidatus Zhuqueibacterota bacterium
TCTCTTAATGGCATTGATGATAACACAACCGGCCGTTTTAATGGGCGAGGTTGATCACTGGGAGACGGTTATTTATGCCGGCGATAACTGGCGGTATTTTGTCGGAATTTCCAATCCGCCCGGCAACTGGATTTCTCCCGGTTTCGATGAAACGGCATGGCTGTCGGGAAAAGGCGGATTTGGTTACGGTGATAATGACGACGGAACAGAAATCCAAAATTGTATATCTGTATACCTTCGGAAAACTTTTACTATTGACGATGTGAACAAGATCGATCAGGTGCTTTTGCACATGGATTATGATGACGCGTTTATTGCCTTTTTGAATGAAACGGAAATCGCACGCTCCGGTGGCATCCAGTCCGACCGGCCGGCATATGATTACACTTCCACGGTCAATCACGAGGCGCTTTTATATCAGGGTGGCCTGCCCGAGGCATTTTTTGTATCCGGCAGTGTTTTGGTTCAGGGTGAAAATGTATTGGCCATTCAGGTACATAATGCGAGTAATTCATCTTCGGATTTATCGTCCAATGGTTTTTTATCCGTCGGTATCAATGTAACTTCGACGTTTTACGGCCCGACACCGCCCTGGTTTGAGGCGGCAAAACCATTTGCCTTTACATCGTCGGATATTCCAATTATGGTGATCGATACCCAGGGCAGGAGCATCCGGGATGAACCCAAAACAATGGCGCGGATGGGGATTATTTATAATGGTGAGGGCAATCGAAATGAAGTGTCGGATGGTTTTAATGAATACGACGGCTGGATCGGCATTGAGTATCGCGGCAATGCCTCGATGGGTATTTCCGACAAAAAACCGTTTACATTTGAAACCCGGAATGAAGATGGATCGGATAATAATGTGGCATTACTCGGTCTGCCGGCAGAAAACGATTTTATCCTGCGGGCTGCTTTTATCGATAAGACCCTGATGCGCGATGCGCTTGCCTATTATATTTCCAGAAGTATAGGCCGCTGGGCGCCGCGTACCCGTCATGTGGAGCTGATTCTCAACGGCAGTTATGAAGGGATATATGTACTGAATGAAAAGATCAAACCGGACAAGAACCGGCTGAATATCGTACGAATGGATTCGACGGATAACTCTGGATTAGAATTGACAGGCGGGTACGTCTGGTCGGTTCAGCAGGCAGACGGCAATGATGTGGTTTTTGATCCGCATGAAAGAGATGGTAACTCCCGGGTGATAAAATACCCCAAACCTGATGAGATCACACCGGAACAGCTCCAGTACATCAGTGAGCTGGAACAGGCATTATGCGATTTAAGGCCGGGTCCGTCGTTCCGGGATCCGAATACAGGGTATCCGTCTTTTATTGATTTGTCTTCTTTTTTAGATGAAATCATCGTTCAGGAAATAACCTCCAACTCGGACGCATACGGCTGGAGCGGTTTTTTCCATAAAGACCGTGGCGGTAAAATTTGTGCCGGCCCGGCATGGGATTTCGATCAGTCTCTGGCAAATTCTACATATAACGACGGTGCCCGAACGGATGAATGGATAATTTTAAAATCCGACGGGAGTCGTCCCCCATTTTGGGACTATTTGATGCAGGAGACGTACGTTCAGGAGCAAATAACGAAAAAATGGAACCAGTACAGAAACGGCCCCTTGCGCACCGAAAGAATATTTGCCTTTATTGATTCGGTCGCGGCCTATTTGAATGAGGCGCAGGGACGTAATTTTACCCGCTGGCCGATTTTAGGCGTGGAGGTATGGCGCAGTGTGGAAGGCGCCCGTGAACGGGATACATACCAAAAAGAAGTGGATTATATGAAAGACTGGCTGCTCGATCACCTGGCCTGGATGGATGAAGAGTGGTATCTTGATCCGTCACCGGTTATTAAAGAAAAAAATGCTCCTGAAGGCTTTCAGTTATCTTTTTATCCGAATCCTTTCAGACAAAATATTCAAATAAGATACCATTTGAACTTTGCTCAGCAGGTACGTATCGGAATTTATAACGTGCTGGGCCGGGAGGTACACCGTTTTAACGTTTTTATTCAACCGGAGGGATGGCACTCGATGCTATGGAATGGTTTTGATATGTCGGGTAAACCCGTTTCGAAAGGTATCTATTTCATCCGGGCTGAAACACAGGGCAACAAGATATTTACGGCCAAGATCGTGAAATATTGACCTTATTCCGGAATTTATCAAAGACTTTTTGTACCGGTATTCCTCGTAATTTTTTTTCCGTTCATTCATCCTCTGTACTGTATTGATTTTATAACATTTATCTTGCATCCACTCCGTATCGTGATTAAAAGTGAGAACCAAATTATATCAAAAAATTGGGCTAAAAGTTTATAATGGTATAAATTTTGCGGTCGTCTTTTTGTATGAAAGATTTGTAAAATTTTCCGTCATTTTTTTACGTAAAAAATGGACGCTGCATGTCTGAAAACACTGTTCAATCACATGAAAAAAAATTTTTATACAATGGGGATGAGTGTAAATTTTAAACGGCAAGATTCTTTGAAAGGAGACACCATGAAATTCTTTTTTCTTTTTTTATTGCTTTTACCGGCCTTTCTGTTCGGTCAGATGCGTGTATTGAATTCGAGTCAAACAGAAATTATGCGTGTCGACAATGAGGGTATAACCACTTTTCGCACCAGTAATGCTTTCGGTCATGTTAATATCGATGCACTCGGTCCGGTATATCCCTTCCAGAGTATCGGAGGTGGAACAGCATATGCGCAGTCCTGCCTGTATATCGATACCAAAGAAAATGTCGATCATAACACCAATGCGACCAAATATGTCGGGCTGCATGTTATCACTTCCATGTCGGCAAATCCGTCAATTGTAGGTTTGAAGCAGGATATTGCCGTTGCCGCACAGCTGTTGAGTTCGGACCGGTCAAAATTAATCGGTTCTGGCAATCTGGCGATAAACTGGGCACATGACGATGATGATCCGAACCGGCGGGATGTCGCCCTGGTGGTCGGCGTTATCTCCGATGCGAATTCCGCTGCGGTGAACGGGGATATCCGGCGGTTATGCGGTGTTGAGGGGCGTGTGAAACGTGAAAATAACACCACTCATCCGGAAGTCGTCTATGCAGGCTATTTCAGTGGCGCAAAGACCTTTATCCAGCCGCCTCTGCTCATCGGCAAAGAATCCCTGTCAACGACGGAGGAGGAGATGGAGGTCATGATTTATAACGATACTCCCGGTAAGGCGGCAAACCTTTGTATAAAGGGCGCAGGAGATGACCAGCGCTTTTCCCAAATCCAGCTCGGAAAGATCAATTCCGAGGTGAGATGGCTGATCAATTATCATAATCCCGGATCGAATACTTATAATGAAAACCTGACCTTTACCTATTATAACGGCTCCGTATACGAGCGCTGGTTGACCGTTTCCAAGGAAGGGTACGTGGGTATTAACATGGAAACAATCCCACTCAAGTCGGTTCTGCACGTCAGAGGAATGCCTGTTTATGACAGCAACTCGGCCGCCACAGCCGCCGGGCTGACCTCCGGTGCCTTTTACCGCACCTCCGGTGGAGATGTCCGGATTGTTTATTAGGTAAACTGTTTGTCATACAATTTGTTACCTGTAAATATGGCGGCTAACTATCAAAATAACCGGCATGAACAGTGTCGTCAGCATTACAAAAAACCGGCAATTAAGTTCAGTAAATTTTTAAAAGAATTTATAATATTACTAAATAACAATAAAACGATATAAACCTGGTCATCATGTTGATCCTGCCATATTTATTAATTCGCATGGGATGAATGTACCAAATAGTATAGACAACACTTTTAATATATCCTTCTATTATCTTGAAGAGTGCCCCTCCCAATTGGCGTTGCGGCCGGACGGTCCGGAACGAAGTGAAAAACAAGACATTAAATTTACGATTTGATATGTATATTTTTGCGGCGACCTTGCCGTAATACATCAGTTATGGGTGGGAGGTATTTAAAAAAACAGTATAAACCCCGGGTGTCCGCGCTTTTGAATAAAAAAAATCTTTCGGGCAAAAACTTTGATGTCTCATCAACAAATCATCCTGGTTGAGAACCGCGCGGTCCCCGGGTATTGGATGTAAGGGTACAATTCTGGGCGGTATGGCGACGGGTTATGCCGCGAGTAAGAGTTTTGTTTTGAACACCGGCACATTTGTCACATTGGTCAATGATTCTACTTTCGATCACGCTATCCTTCCTGAAAAGTTTATGCTGGCGCAAAATTATCCCAATCCGTTTAATCCCGGTACGAAAATTACCTATAGCCTTCCGGTTGTTTCAGATGTGAAAATCCGGATTTATAACGTACTCGGACAGGTTGTCCGGATAATCGAACGGGGAAATTTACCTGCAGGTGTGCACCAGGTCGAATGGGACGGCCGGGATGACCTGGGCCGGCCGCTTATGAGCGGAATTTACTATTATCGGATTTCCGCCGACGGTTTCAGCGATGTGAAAAAAATGTTGATGGTCAAATGAGACGATATATACGATATTGGTTTTTTTAAATGTTCGCGCCGGTCAAAAAAGCGGAAAATACATCTATTTTTCTTGTAAGTCAATCCGGATCCGGTTTTATTTGACTCTGGATTCACCAAAATAACCAAAAAAGAGGTTAAAAATGAGACGTGTATTTTTGTGTCTGGTTGCTATTTTGATCATTTCAGCTCAAGTAGCATTTTCTGGAGTTATCCCTGATTTAATCTGGTATCAGGCCAGCCTGGCCGATGCCGGCGGTAAAGCCGTCGATGGCGCTTATAACATGACGTTCAGTCTGTGGGACAGTCCGACAGGCGGCCAAAAAAAATGGGAAGAAACACTCAACTCGGTTCCTGTTGCAAAAGGTCTGTTCAGCGTCATCCTGGGTAGCCAGAATCCGGTCAAGGCAGAAAATTTTATCGCAGGTCAGGTCTATCTGCAGATTAAAATAGCCGGTGAAACGCTCACTCCCCGGCAGCGAGTTGCCAGCGTGCCTTATGCACATGTCGCAGAGGCGGTTTCCGGCAGTTCCAATATTTTACCATCTGGTGGCAAATCAGGAATCGGCACCCTCGAACCGTCCGCCAAATTGGATGTCCGGGGCGCAATCGGACTGTCCGGTTATGCCGATTTGCCGGATCAAACGGCCTATAACCTGTATATGGCCGGGAATTACAACAGTACGGATATTGGTAAAATTTATGTCGGCGACAACTCGGGCTGGAAATTTCATTTTGCCAGCAGGACGGAAGGCAATGACGTCAATTTGATGACCATCCGTGATAACGGCCGTGTCGGGATCGGCATCAGTGATCCCACCGAACTTTTACAGGTTGCGGGTACGATTCACGCTACCGCCGGCGGATTTAAATTTCCGGACGGAACCGTGCAATCAACCGCCGCGACCGGCGGCGGTAGCGGTCAGGCGGACAATCTCGGCAATCATATTGCAACGCAGAACATCCGGCTCAACGGACACTGGCTATCCGGTGACGGTGGCAATGAGGGTGTCTCGATTACCGGAAACGGATTCGTCGGTATCGGGGATAATTCCCCCACAAACCAGCTGGATGTGGCCGGAACAATCGGCATCAACGATACCCAGGTGATGTTTTTACCTGATCAGACAAATTTTAAAGGCACGATTTATTTTGGTGACGGTGGCGGCAATCTGGTTCATACCGACGAAAATTCAGGGAGATACAATACCGCGGCTGGGGAGGGAATAGGTTTTTTATACCAGTCCTCCTATACCGGAATTATTTTTATTTTCGTCAAGTTTTTTACGAGTGCACACGAAAGAGACGATACTTTGAAAAGGCACTTTGCATTTTTGCGATACAGTTAAAAACATCACTTTAAACCCCGGGTGTCCGCGCTTTCGAACGAAAAAATGTTCGTTCGGGCAAAAACTTTGATGTCTCATCAACAAATCATCCTGGTTGAGAACCGCGTGGTCCCCGGGTGTCGGATGTAAGGGTACAATTCATGCCCGCGTTTTATGAGCCTTACAAAAACACCCGGGGATGGGGTGGCTCAAGTAAGGTAATAATGTTTCAGACAGATACTCTATATTTTTAACAAATATTTGCGGCATTCCAGGCCACCCCAACACCCGGGGTTTTTTCTATTATCTGCCCAACACGTCACTGAGGTCTTTTTTTTGTAATATGTGAGTAACCGGGGGGATGGAAAGCGTAGCTTTCCTTGTTATGAGCGACCTAACCCCGTCTGACGGGATTGGGTCGGAAATAACGTTGCAAGTTGTGCTTGAACCCCCCGAGTACACACATATAACTTTTTTTGTAAAATGTCACTCTTGGGGAGACGGTGCGACGCATCTTCTTTTTCTAAGTCTATGTAATTTAATTATTTATAAAGATGTTGTGGGCCGGTGCGTCGCACCTTCCACCCATAACTGAGGTATTACTTTTTTTTATCATTTTTCCTTGATTTTTTTCTTTTGAAATGCTAAATTAAAATTTAAACCACTTGGAGAAAGTATCGGAAAACACAAGAGATTCTGCGGTTTTTGCTCCTGGCTCCTGATACTCTGGCATTGGATTCTTTTTCAGTCGTCATTTCCCTTTTTTCAGTACGATACCGGGAAAATCAAAATTGCTGTCAGTTTCCTACCAGTCAAAATTTATCATAAGGTAATATTATAATCGTTATGCAAAACAGATTACAGGAATTAACCGAAAAGATATACCAGGAAGGCGTTCTCAAAGCACAGGATGAAGCCAGTTTTATTCTTGAGAAAACAAAAGTTGAAGCGAAAAAAATAATTGACGACGCATCCGCCAAAGCTCAAACAATCATCAGGCAGGCTGAAGAAAAAGCCGCCCTTCAGTTTAAGAATGGCGAATCGGCCATAACAAATGCCGCCAGGCAGGCTGAAGATGCCCTGAAAAGAAACATAACGAACCTTATCTCAACAAAGGTCGTTGAGAAAGCGCTTGACGGTGTCGTGAATGATAAAGAATTTATGAAGGGGATCATTGAAACAATTATTAAAAACTGGTCCGCCGCATCATCAGGTGATGTAAAATTGAAAATACTGGTTCCGGAAAAAGAGCAAAAAAAGCTTGCGGAATACTTCAAATCCCTTGCTCGGCAGCAGCTGACGGCCGGACTGGAAATTTTATCCAGCCAGGGAATAAAAACGGGTTTCAGAATCGGACCGGGTGACGGCAATTATTTCATAAGTTTTACGGAACAGGATTTTATTAATTTTTTCAAAGAATATATTTCTCCCAAGATCGCAGAATTACTATACAATGCTGAATAAAGTCTCGCGGAAATATTATTGTTTTGTAGCCGGATTGCCTGATATCGAATTGGAAGATGACAGGACAAGCTATAGTTTACTCGATTTGAAAAACGATTTAAACGAGAGTCTCGTAAAGGCCGATATTGATCTGGTGAACTGGTTGTTTTACCCTGTCGATAACCAAAACCTGTTAAATTTGTTGCAGGGAAAGGATGTAAATTTTGATCCACTGGGGGTTTTCCCCAAATTATTACTTGAAGCGCAAATTGAGAATCCGACAGCCGTGCCCGCCTATATGCGTGAATTCATTATTGGATTTAAGAAAGAAAATCCAACAATTCCCGGTAAAATTCCTGAAGATCGGCTCAATGAAATGTTTTATGATCAAGCTCTCAAACTGGAAAATGCCTTTTTAAGAGAGTGGTTTGAATTTGAGCTGAATCTGCGCAATCTTTTAACGGCAATAAATTGTAAAAAATACAATATCGATCCGGCAAATAAAATTATCGGCGGCAAAAATTTTGCACATCAACTTTTAACAAATAAAACCAGGGATTTTGGATTGACGGCCGATGAGATTGAAAATTTAGATCAGATTAATCGTATTGCAGAATCCAAAAATATACTCGATAAAGAATTGTTTCTTGCTCGATTTAAATTGGGCTGGCTGGAAGAAAAGGTGTTTTTTTATTATTTTTCTGTTGAAAAGATTATGAGTTTTATCCTGCGTATGCAAATCGTCGAGAGATTGATCAAACTGGACAAGAATGCCGGCAGAGAAATGTTAAAAAAGATAATTAATGACACAAAATCAAATTTTGTATTTTCAGAGGAATTTAGTCTAAAATAATTTTGCTTATGAAGACAAAAGGAAAAGTTCAAGGCGTTATTGCAAATCTGGTTATCGTGGAAACCCAAGGGGTCGTTGCTCAGAATGAAATCTGCTTTATTCAGATGGAAAATGAACAACTCATGGCCGAAGTGATAAAGGTTATCAAAAATCTTGCCTATATTCAGGTTTTTGAAAGCACCCGCGGGCTTACGACCGGCACTGAAGTGATCTTTACAGGCGGCATGCTGGAAGCGACTCTGGGACCGGGTATTCTTTCAAAGAATTATGACGGTTTGCAGAACGATCTGGATAAAATGGAAGGTGTTTTTCTCAAGCGAGGACAATACACGGATCCTTTGGATGCCGACAGGGAATTTGAATTTAAACCGGTTGCCAAAAAAGGCGACATTGTTTCCGCAGGGGACTGGCTGGGAGAAGTGAAGGAAAACTGGATTTCCCATAAAATTATGGTCCCTTTTAAATTTGACGGCACATACAAAGTAAAAAGCCTTGCAGGGGGTGGTTCGTATAAAATAAACGATACGATTGCCGTTCTTGTGGACAGGGACGAAAAAGACATTCCCGTTACCATGGTGCAGAAATGGCCCGTCAAGATACCCATTAAAGCCTACAAGTCCAAACCCAGGCCGTTTAAATTGATGGAGACGGGTTACCGTATTATTGATACGTTAAATCCTATCCTTGAAGGCGGTACCGGCTTTATTCCCGGACCGTTTGGATGCGGGAAAACAGTCGTTCAGCAGACCATATCAAAACAGGCGGAAGCGGATCTGGTCGTTGTCGCGGCATGTGGAGAGCGCGCCAATGAGGTCGTTGAATTATTTACGGAATTTCCTGAAATCGAGGATTTCAGAACCGGCAGGAAGCTGATGGAACGCACGACCATTATTGCCAATACATCCAACATGCCGGTTGCAGCCAGGGAGGCCTCCGTTTATACGGCAATGACCATCGCTGAATATTACAGGTCGATGGGGCACAAGATATTGCTGCTCGCCGATTCTACCTCAAGATGGGCCCAGGCATTACGCGAAATGTCGAACAGGATGGAAGAATTGCCGGGACCGGATGCATTCCCGATGGATTTACCTGCGATTATATCCAATTTCTATTCCAGGGCCGGATTCGTTTATTTGAATAACGGGAAAACCGGATCAATTACCTTTATCGGTACGGTTTCTCCCGCAGGCGGAAATCTGAAAGAACCGGTTACGGAATCGACGAAAAAGGCGGCACGATGTTTTTATGCTCTGTCCCAACAGCGCGCAGACAGCAAACGTTATCCCGCCATCGATCCGATGGAGAGTTATTCCAAATACCTCGAGTATCCTGAATTCCATAAATATCTTGAGGAAAATATCTCTGCAGAATGGCTCGATGACGTCCTGATGACGAAAAATATTCTGTTAAGGGGAAAAGAGGCATACGAACAGATTAACATTCTGGGTGATGACGGCGTGCCGCTCGAGTACCACCTCAGATTTTGGAAATCCGAACTTGTCGATTTTGGCTTCGTTCAACAGGATGCATTGGCTGAGATCGATCATTATTCGCCTATGGAAAGGCAACAATATATACTGAAATTGGTACTGTCGCTTTATTTTACTGATTTCAGGTTTGATGGATTCGATGAGGTCGGTCCTTATTTTAAAAGAATTATTAATACTTTGAGAGAAATGAACAATAATCATTTTCAAACGGACCGGTTCAAGGAATTGGAAAAAGAGTTGGAATCAATTGTTCAAGAAAGAAGTTGAGCTTTATGGAAATAAAGGCATTTCAAAAAATATACACAAAAGTCACTCAAATTACCAAAGCAACCTGTTCTCTCAATGCAGCCGGTGTCGGATACGAAGAGCTGGCCGTCATCGATAACAGGTTAGCCCAGGTTGTCAAGATCAACGGTGACCAGGTTACATTGCAGGTGTTTTCCGGTACGGAAGGCATTCCGACAAATGCCGAAGTGCTGTTTATGGGAAAACCGCCTGTTTTAAAGGTCGGTGACGAATTGATCGGAAGATACTTTAATGCGTTCGGCCGGCCGATCGATGACGGACCTGAAATTGACGGCGAAGAGAGAGCAATCGGAGGCCCTTCGGTCAATCCTGTCAAACGCAGGCAGCCCTCGGAGCTCATCACCACCGGCATTGCCGGTATCGACCTGAACAATACCCTGGTAACCGGACAAAAAATTCCCTTTTTTGCAGATCCAGATCAGCCATATAACCAGGTCATGGCAATGGTTGCCCTGAGAGCGCAGGCAGACAAGATCATTTTGGGCGGAATGGGAATGACGAATGATGATTACCTGTTTTTCAAAAATGCATTTGAAAATGCCGATGTCCTCAATCGTATTATCAGTTTTGTCAATACAACCGAAGATCCGCCCGTCGAGCGTTTGTTGATTCCCCTTATGGCCCTTGCCGCAGCCGAGTATTTTGCCGTGGATAAAAATGAAAAAGTACTGGTTTTGCTTTCGGATATGACGCTCTATTGTGATGCACTGAGTATCGTGTCGAACAGGATGGACCAGATTCCGTCAAAGGACAGTATGCCGGGATCATTGTACAGCGATTTGGCCAGAATTTATGAAAA
>JAFGEC010000609.1 GCA_016931775.1 Candidatus Zhuqueibacterota bacterium
CGGTTTCGTTACAAAGCCACCAAGGCCGTTCAAGTACAAAGCCGAATTAAAAAATTGGAAAAGATAGATCAAATCCAATTGCCTGAACCACCTCGCACATTAATTTTCCAGCTTTCAGTTCCGACTTCCAGCTATAAACACGTTTTGAATATGAAAAACGTCTCGTTTCGCTATGAAAAGGATTGGGTTCTCGAGGATATTTCTTTGGATTTATATCGGGGTGAAAAAATCGCTCTGGTGGGCGTAAACGGTGCCGGTAAAACCACGATGACCCGATTGATTGTTGGTGAGTTGTTACCACAGGAAGGAAGCATCACCCTGGGCGAGCGTACCACAATCGGTTATTATGCACAGCATCAAATCGACGCTCTGGATTTAAATGCTACGGTATACGACGAAGTGGCTTCCACCGTGGCAAATATTTATGTGTCTCAGATTCGTACCATTCTCGGTGTCTTTCAGTTGACCGGTGATGATGTGTTTAAAAAAATTGCCGTACTTTCCGGCGGCGAAAAAGCGCGAGTGTCACTGGCAAAAATCATCCTCTCACCGGTAAATTTTTTGATTATGGACGAACCTACTAATCACCTGGATGTGACTTCGCGGGAAGCGCTTGAACATGCGTTAAGGGCGTTTAACGGAACGTGTATTCTTATTTCTCACGATCGATACTTTTTAGACAAACTGGTAACACGTGTTTTTGATGTGAAGGAACGTGGTATTCGGGAATATGAAGGTAATTATACCGACTATTTGGCCAGGCGTGAGGCAGAGATAAAAGCCGTTCAATTGCAAAACATACCTGTAAAAAGAGATAAAGATCAGAAACGCAGAGAAGCGGAAGCTCGTCAGGCAGTGAGCAAACAACGAAATTTTTTGAAAAACGCCATTGACGAGTTGGAGCTTACAATCGAGTCTCTGGAACAACAAAAAATACAATTAGAAGAATTACTGGCGGATCCCCAAACCTATAAAGATAGCGAAAAAGCCATGGTAACGCAAAAAGCCTACAAGCAGGTGCAGATAAATCTGCCTGCAGCTCTGGCGGAGTGGGAGGAGAAAAATATTGAACTCGATAGCCTTATAACGCGGCTCGAGGACAAAAGGTCTACATAATAGATCGGGATGGTTCTTGATGTCAATACGATTGGTTAATCAATATTACCGTAAAAAAACAGGAAACACGAATGCAGGTTCTTTTTCAAGGCTTTGAGCGGATTTTGCAGTTATTCGAGCATCACCCCATGTTAACGATTGGTGCCTTGCTCATTTTTGGATATTTTCTCAGTCGACTTGTTACAAAATTAAAATTGCCGGAAATTACCGGATTTATTCTGGCGGGATTGTTGCTTGGGCATTCGGCTATCGGCATTGTATCACATCATATGGGCGAATCTCTTGCCATCGTCACAGAAACCACATTGGGGCTTATTGCACTGACGATCGGAGGTGAATTCTCGCGCAGCAAGCTGAAACGGCTGGGCAAGGAGGTCATCATCATCACGATGATCCAGCTGCTGGTGACCTTTTGTGCCGTATCATTGGGATTGTGGATATTTAAAATGGAATTGCCCTTTTCACTGCTTTTGGGTGCAATCGCTTCTGCAACAGCGCCCGCGGCGACCGTGGCCATCGTGCAATCCCTGCGTGCCCGTGGATTGTTCATTGATTACCTTTATGGCATTGTCGCCCTGGATGATGCCGGTTGTGTGATCTTGTTCGGTTTAATCTTTTCCTTTACTTCTGGCTTTTTAAGAGGCGGCGGTGCTGAAACATCCGAAACATTCGGAATTTTTTTACATGCCGTAAAGGAAGTCGTTCTGTCCATAGTCATCGGTATTTTGGGTGGTTTTTTTATGCATGTCCTCACCACCAGGATAACGCGGAAAAATGAAATACTCATCATTGCCATCGGAATATTATTTATCACCACGGCCATTTCCGTTGTCTTTCATTTATCGCCAATGCTGTCAAATATGGCGGCCGGTGCAACGCTGATCAATCTTTCTTCGCGAAATTTTCGCATTTTTGGGATCATAGAGCCCATGACACCGCCCATTTACGCCCTGTTTTTCGTCATTGCCGGTACGGAGTTGAACCCGCAGGTTTTCCTGAATCCAAAAGTACTTTTGTTCGGTTCCGTTTACATTTTATTTCGTGCGGTGGGAAAATATGGCGGCGTCTACATGGGTTGCAGTTTGGCCAGGGTATCGCCACCGGTCCGGAAATATCTCGGTTTCTGTATGCTTCCTCAGGCCGGTGTCGCAATCGGACTTGTACTGCTGATTGAAACATCACCTGTTGTTTTATTGTTGGATCCCGCGCATAAAGCTGTAATCGGCGATATGGTGAATATTGTCCTGCTGTCTGTTTTCATCAATGAACTATTTGGACCGCCTATATCAAAATATGCTATCATCAAAGGCAATGAGATGGAGGAATAATGGAACTGTATACAATACTGGATAAACAAGCCTGTACCCTAAATATTTCAGAGCGCAATAAAGAAGCGGTACTAGAGCGAATTGCCGAAATTGCAGCAACGTCGGAAGCGTTGGCAGGAATTAATCAGAAGGATATTCTTGAAAAACTGTCTGAAAGAGAAGCCCAGGGTAGCACCGGTTTTGGTGAGGGAATTGCCATACCACATGCGAGAATCCCCGGGATGAAAAAAAGCCTGTTATTTATTATAACTTCCAGGCGGGGTGCCGAGTTTCAATCCGTGGACCACAAAAAAGTCAATGTTTTTTTTGTGTTATTGGGACCGGAGGATGCCGTAACGGAACATTTACAGATACTTGCCGCCTTGTCCCGTTTGATCGCGTCCACACGCATTCGTCGAGAAATCCTGAGCGCCAGAACTTCCGATGCGATTTATGAAACATTCGTCCGGCATACCCGCATCTCAGAAGACGATCATACGTCGTCAGCAAGATCGAAAAAATTGATGACCATCATTTTGTATATGCAAGAGGTTTTATATGATATACTTGAATTTATCATGAGTCAGGGCATTGAGGGGGCAACGATCATTGAATCGAACGGAATGGGCGAATATATTTCCAATATTCCGATATTTGCCAGTTTTATCGATTTTATGAACGCGGACAAGAATAAAAGTCAAACAATTCTGCTGTTGGTTCCCGAAGATTTACAGGATACAATTGTGAATGGTATTGAAAAAATTACAGGGGATTTGGATAAAAAAGATGGTGCGATGATAATCATTCAGGATATTTCGTTTTACAAGGGTACGATGAAAATGATGTAGATCAAACAAAAGCCTTTACGATTTCCTGTTGGATGTTTTGCAACTCGGAATATGCTTCATTTATTTCCGATATTTTCATTTTCAGTTTTTTAATGAGCTTCAGTCGTTCGAGCCCATTACGGATAATAATTAAAAGATCATCATTATCCCATGGCTTTTCAATGTATTGAAATAATCCAACCTCATTAATGGCCTTAATGGCATTTTCTTTATCAGCGTAGCCCGTCAGGATGATTCTTGGAACCTCGGGGCAAATATCACGAACCTTGGACAGGAAACTTATACCGTCCATCTCAGGCATCAAATAATCCGAGATCACCAGATCAATTTCGTTGTGTGATATGAAATCAATCGCCTCCTTGGCCGATGTAAACGTTTCTACCTGGTAATCGGTTTCCAAATTGAGAAAAGAGCTGAGACTGGATAAGACGATATCTTCATCGTCTACAATAATAATTGTCTCTTTTTCAGTTTTCCCGGACATAATATCTCCTCGTTCAATTATCCCTAAAGATACGAATAAATTTTATTATTTCAAATGAGAAAATTATTTTTTATGTAATCTATCACTCTTGGGGGGACGGTGCGACGCATCTCCGTTTTGGGTGGGCCAGATATTCAAAATATAGGCTAAATATCATGCAACGATGCGTCGCACCTACAAAAGTCCCCCCCTGTTACTCACATATTACTTTTTTATGGATTACCGGGAACCATATCCGATGTCACTCTTGTATATAAATTTCGCAGGCGTTTGGATAGCGTTTTTAAAATCCCTTGAGTGATGTTTGTGTGGTCCGTCAATAGATCGTAAAAATCCTCACGGTCGATGCGCAGGCATTCTGAATTTATGATTGTTGTGGCCGTTGCAACGCGTGGTTCGTCATCGAGCAGCGCCCATGTGCCGAATGCACTTCTGTCTCCGGCGACAAGGACCTGTTTCTCTTGCTGGTGTAACCGAATTTCACCATTTATCACGATGTACATGGCATCCGGTATGTCACCTTCCTGATATATGTTTTTTCCCGCAGTATAATTAACCTGTTCAGTAATAGCTGCAATATGAGACAGATCCTCCGTTGAGGTGTTTTCAAATATATCGACTTGTTGTAACAAGAGAACTTTTTCGATAATAGTGAGCATTGTTATTTCCCTTAATATGAACTTTTTATTTTTTGTAACGTATAAATCGCCATTTCCCTAACGATAGAATCCGGATTTTGGGTGAAATCCGCGACAGTATCTATGTAATTTGTATTTTTCGTTTCCGCTATCAAATAAAGCGCGCATGTCTTCAGCCAATTGTCATTTTCCATCAAGATCGATTTTAAAATGGTGGAATTGCTGTCCGGCTTTTCCCCATTTGATTTAAATTTTGACAAAACGATTTTCTGTTCTACAATAGGTAAAAGCTGTTTTTTTAAATCACTGCTTAATAGATTTTCAAGATACTCTATGGCATGGGCTTTTAAATCGATCTGCCGGCCGGTGATCGCCTGGTACACATTCATAATATCCTGGGCCGGATAGATCAGACGCAATAACCGAAATATGCGCTCCAGTGTGTCATTCAAACGTTCTCGCAATGCTTTACAAAATAAATCGGCGGCAAGAACGGCATTCTCACTTGCATTGTCGTTTTTTAACTGTTTAGAATACTTTAGTTGAAAATCCAGGGTCTCCGATATATTCGCATATAGTCTGGTTTTTTTAATCACATGGCTGGCAATACAGTTTTTTTCAAACTCTAAAAGCGGGAAATCCGATTTGAGATTGGTGAGGGCTTTAATGATTTCGGTACGTATGATCAGATCGTCTTCATCGAGATGGCGAATCAGTACGTCAACGGAACGCTGGGAACCGATTCGAGCCAGAACCTTTGGCAAACCCAATCGTATGCGTCGATGGATCGTTTTATCCGTCAGGTAGCGTTCCAGTTCATCGATGACTGAATTTCCATATTCCGCAAGAGCATAACGTGCGGCGCGTCTTATCTGTTTGGTGGCAAGATGTTCCAGAAGGATGGGAATAAAAATTCTATTTTGTGTCTGTCCCGCACTGACCACAGCTGCTTCAATTACTGCTGTATCGGAATCTTTTAATAATTGTACGAGATGGGGGTATAAAAATTCAAGCCGCACCATACCAATAACCTTGGCCTGTATGACCTTCCCGAAAATAATCTCTGCGGGGCGAGAGCAGTTTTTAAAATAATTAAAATGTTCAAAATATATTTTTCCAAAATCCATAACTTTGCGCACATTGGTATTCGTATGGTACTGTCTGGCGGCGCATAATAGTGCTGCACTTTTTATGCTATCGTCCCCGTTCTTAAAAAAGCCTTCCAAAAAATCCTGGGATTCATTTTTGCTGTTTAAATATGACAGCGCCTCCACCTGTACCTCAAAATTTTCGTAATAAACAAGTTCTTTGATCCGACCGGAGATATCGGTTTCCTTGTATTTGGTCAACAGTTGAAGCGCTTTTATTTTGACCTCCACCGAAGGGAAATCAAGTAATTCTATCAACTGGGGAAGCATTTCTTCACTCTGAATGTTCTCGATCAGCGATAATACGTATAAAATTTGTCTTTTATTTTTTCCGGAAAGAAACTGAACAAGGCTTTTATAAACACTTGCATCGTGAATGCTGATATTTTGATCTTCCAGGTCGATGGTTCGTTTCTCCAATGCAGAACGGAATGATTCGATATAGTGTTTGCGGTCTTTTATAATGAGGAAAAACCAAACTGCAATAAATGTAAAAATAATATAACTGATCTGACCGGAAGTAAATTTTGAATAACGGGTGAAAAAAATGAGCAAAAGTCCGCAAAAACCTATGGCGACGCTGTCCACTAAAACGTCGATAATGGCTTTACCACGGTTTTTTATTTCCGTCGGTAATGGCAATGCCAGCAGCTCGAATCCTGCTTTGTTAATAGACTGTTTGAAACTCCCATCCGCAAGCTTGATGAATACGGCCGGCCATTTTGATGGATTGGCAAGTATGGCCACAGCGCCTGTCAATATTCCAACTGGTAAAAAAAACAGGGAAGAAGTGACTCCAAAGCTACCCAAAAAGCGGCCGGTTATAAACAACTGTATAAATAACGAGAGCAGACTTAGATTGGAGAGCCAGAAGCCAAAGAACGCGGTTAATTGATCCCTGTTGGTAAAAACACGACTGGCAATATCGTTGAATTGATAGTCAACCAGATTGGATACCAAAACACTGACACCAACAAGGGCGGCGATGTAGCTAAAGTGCCTGGATGTACGAAAAAATCTCCATGGGCGGTGTCCCGATAGATGTTTTCTCAATCTGTCTTGCTGTTGAATTTTTTCAATATAATTCTGGCGCGCGCTGATCTTCCATATTTTCGCCAGTATTATCATGATTAAAATTTGGAAAAAAACACATATAAACAGGAGATTCTGTGTTTGAAGAAGAGGAGCGAGAAAATTAGCACTGTAACCTCCGAAAATACCGCCCAATATGCCGCCCGCACTAATGAGGCTGAAAAGACGTTTTGCTTCACGTGCGTTAAAAACGTAATTTGCCATTAACCAAAATTGGGATGTGGACAGGACGCCATAAAGGGCTACCCAGATATACAGGAAATAATAAAACCATACACCATTGTAGGGGCGAGAAAGCGATATCCAGAAAAATAAAAGTGAAACGACTGCAATGGACATGGTATAATAAATCAGCCGGTCCAGTCTTATCCTGTTTGAAATGGTAGAGTATAAATTGGTGAAAATAACGGCTGCAACAGCCACAAAAATATAAGCAACGGGCAGATACCCAATTCCCAGATGGGTTAAAAAAAGAGAGTTGCGTACGGGCTTTATGATTAACAGCGTCGCAATAATAAAAAACAGATATAAAAACATCAATATAACTTTGATGCCCTCGCCTGTCCGGATATTGAATAAATTGTACAGCGCTTTTTTCATGCCGTTAATGATTGATCTCTGCCTTTACCAGTTTTTTATTTTCTTTTCCGATCAACCAGGCGATAACAAGCCAGATAAAAACCAGTCCCATGTTAAAATAAGCAAACTGCTTTATCCCAATAGAGAAAACGGTTGTACCGACTAATACGAGCAAACCGGTCAGAACATCACCTGCCCGGACAAAGAAAGTGTCGATGGCCTGCTTTGCTTTGTATTTTTGTTCCGGTGTTGTCGGTAGAAAAAGTACCTGGCGAACCGTATTCTGCAGCGAATAATCCGTCGAGTTTTCGGCTGTTTTAACCCAACGTATGATGGCCAGCATGGGAACAAATGCAATGACTGCATAACCGCACAGAGCGAGAAGTGGCAAAATTAATATGGCCACTCTGATACCGAACCAGGTCAAAATTCGTGAGACAACGAACATCTGCAGCAACAGCCCAGCTATATTAACATAGAAAAAAAAGTCTGCGTAAAACTTGTCGATAAATTGCTTTTTAAAGGTGTCCAGTTGTTGTTTTTCCATGCCAGGCAACTGTGCCAGCTCGGCGGTTCTTTTTTCTGCGGCATGCACCACGGTTTTTCCAAGGATATACTCTCCGGTGGTGTTCACCCAATTGAGTATCAACATGAGAAAGGCAATGAGCAGCAGATAGCGGCTGCGAAATAATAGTCTAAATGCGCCGCCTTTTTTTAAAGGAGCATCGGAAAATCGATCCGCTTTTTGCGTTTCCTCCTGTTGAATTTGCATAGAAAACAAACCGGTCAGAGAATACCGCAGAAATAGTAAAAATCCGAAAACAACAAGAATCAGGAAAAAAGCAATGCCGTTCATGTTTTGCACAAAGGCGATAAAACAGAACAGAGTGATGTACAGAAGCATATTAAATACAGTGTAGAGATTTTTAAAAGTTCTGCTTTCCAGCCATTGCTTCGGGGTAAAACCGCGGTTTTTTAATGCAACAATATTGGTAATTGCCAGACTAAAGACCAGTAATACACCGGAAACGATGAGTAACTGGTAAACTCCAAGCGGTTCAACCAGAATACCATTTATCCAACTGCCGAATACCGCTCCCAATGACGCGCCGAAAGCAATAATAACGAATATTCTTTTTCCGGCTTCAGTGGTATAAATCTCATTTGAGAATGCCCAAAACTGTGCAGGTACCATAAGGTTGAAAATACCGACCCATAAATAAAAAATGACGCCCAGTGGAACATACAGTAAAGCCAAAATATAAAACAGCGCGAGGCAAAGCGCAAAAAAAAGTGTAACTCGATTGATGAGTTGACGCCTAGGTATGCGACTTGCCAGCCAGCTGTATAACGGAACAGCGCCGAGCAATAAGATGGCTTGACCGGCCGCTGCATAGCTTTTAATTTCCGCGCCTCCACCGGCTAGGATGAGAGCTTCCCTAACCGGTTTGATGATGTAATAGGCTGTCAGCAAAAGAAAAATGTTCAGGGAAAGAAGAATGGCCGCTATTCCCTCTCCCGGGTGGACCCGGGTGAAAATATTTAAAAAACGGTCCAATCTGCTTTTTTTGGGTTCGGACATTTGGATTCCTCCATTTCGTTCCAGTTAATGGATAACCCCCACCAGAACAAGTGGGGCCTTTTCGGCGCCGCGAAAGTGGAAAACCGCAGCTGTAGGCATTTTGTTTTGGCCATATTGTGCATGAATTTCCAGACTAAAATAACCATTTGCACGTTTTATCAATTTTTCCGAAACCGGCATGCTGAAATCACATGAATCACTGCTGAAGGTCATTTTCAACAGTTCCTCGTTCGTAGAGGAAAGATATCTTGCGTGATAATTTGTTTCTTCGTGTATTGGTATAAAAAAACGAGAGACATCTCGAAAAGTTACAGTATTATTCGATATCTGCAGAAATTCGATAGGGGATACCTGTCTTAAAAACGTATCAAGAATTTTTTTTCTTCGTTCAACAAGGGTCTGGATGATATACTTTTCCGCCTCTGTTTCAGGATACCCGGCCGATTCTACGACGGTTTTGATATGCTCTTCCGAGAGGGCACCGATTGTTTTCGCCGCCCAATATCGATCCGATGGTTGGCTGAGACGTATGGGCTTATAGGGATAGGTTTCTTTCCATTTATCCGGTTGAAAATAAAACGCTTCGAATGATCCGACGGATTTCCACGGAGTATGATCAAGTTTCTCCCAGGGCTCGACAGTCAGACCCAGGGTAAAAAAGTTACTGATAATATCCGGTATGGAAAACAGGTGATTGTATCCGGCCCATAACCGGTCGTGCCGTGCAGCACTGGTGCCAAAAGCGTCGTCAAAATCAATGATATGATGTTTGATATAGCCTCTTCCGGATTCACCCACATACATATCCAGTGTATTGTCGGTTCCGATATCGGACATGTTGGTATAGGCACAAAAAACATACAAACCTCGAAGAACCCGGCGGTGTTCGTGGGGGAAATGATCGTTCGGATCGTCCCGGCGAACACCTGTTTCGGGAATCGGACCCAACGGTAGACCCTCGAGTATCCGACTGGCGATTGCGGTATAAAAACCGTCCTCCGGCGCCGCAACACGGCTGAGAATATCCCTGATGTCGATTCCGGTTTCTGTTTGGAAATCCGTCATAGTAAATTTAATCAAATGATCTTCAGGGACATGATAACCGAATCCCCAAAAAAAGCGGTTAACGATATAGGATGAACTGGTTGCTATATGGGGCCAGCCGGGGGGATCCATTTTCAATAGGTAATGAATATTTCGGCTGTCGTATATAAACAATCGGGGATTGGTTTGGGGATTTCGTACTCTGATAATGGTGAGGGGCGGACGGGGCGGCCCAAGTTCAAATGGCCCGTTTATGAGATCCTGTGCGGAAATGTTTTCATAACCCAGCCGTGGAATAAACCAACTCGATACGGGCACCTGGTCATATGAGTTAATGTCGTAAGCCTCCTTCCCCCTTAAGGCGGCAACCGTTTTTACCCGGGGCCGTTGTGTATTCGACGTGGCAAAATATTCAAATTTGTCCGGTTTAACCGATTGCGGCGTAGGGATCGGGCGGATATCATTGTAAAAACGGACGGGTGGATTGTTTGCGAACCGGACCGTCGGTGTTGTACACATGACTATTCCGGCTGAAATAAAAACGGCAAATATATATTTCCATTGACGAATCATATTATTCCCATTCTGAGCGGTCTTGTACCAGATTTTCAAAACCAAAGTGAAAAAGTAAACGAATACCTTCCGTACCATATGCAATTTCTGCACGAGCCAGTTCCTCGTCTACGGCATGAAAATCAGTGCCGATTCCGATTGCCCAGGGTGTTTTTTCAAAATTAAATTTTGTCAATTTATTGCTTACGAGTAAAACATCCATGAATAGATGACCGTTCAAATTAAACGATAGCGGCCATTGATATTCCAATGAAGGCACCAGCGAAAAATTGTCAGCGCGCAGGATTTTTCTTTGAGATACGCCGCGGAATGACGGGTGACGGGGATATTCGCAAAATGGGATAGGATTTGAAGCTAAATTTTGGGTAAAATCGAATACCAGCCGGGGGGTTAAGAATCTATTTTTTTGGATGATGGCATAATTGCCGATATAATAGAGTCCGCCACGCATAAAAGCCGAATGATCTGTTTGGAATCCTCTCGAATATCCGATATAACCCTCGATTCGGTGGCCGGGTGAAATATATAACTGTTCGTTACGTGTGTCAAATCGCCCCCATATTTCGTTATAAAATTGCTGAACCGGGCGTTGCATTCCCGGTAACCGTGAAATATCAAAAACCCTGCCGATAGCATTAACATTACCAGGGATGTCGGCAAGACGCCGCTGCTGGAATGATGATGCAAGGTAGCATGCCCAGCGGGATGACAGACGGATTCCACTAACTATTTGGATCTTTCGGCGTAATTGTTGATAAACGCCAAAATTGTTGTGGGGATTTTCCAGAAAATACTCGCCTGATTGAGGATCCGGTACGGCACCAAATCCGAAAAAGCGACGGTCGTTGTTATTATCCAAGAGTGCACCGATACTCAGCCGCCAAATAGGATACGCTTCAAATTGATACGATAACCGGCTTTCAATGGAATATTTATACCTGTCGGAAAACTTGGTGCGCAGCATTGTCTCAAAGTTGTTTTTTCTGAATGTGAGATCGATTCCAATTCGCGGCTGGTAGGAAGAATTGATGTTAGCAATGGGGTACCATCGAAATCGTTTGTCCCGGGTGTAAAAAAATTCTTCAATGTTGTTAAATAATGTCGGATCATCTACAAACCGTTCCGCATATCCGGAGGCAAACTGCATTCCCTGTTTGATGTAATGGGGCATGTAAGATACAAGAAACCATAGCCTTTCAAGAACTGCCGGATTTGTCTTTTGCTTTTCCAGACCGCGCAAGTACAAGTAGGCGTTTTTGTATAAAATGGATGAATCAGCCGTCGTTAAAGATATAGATTCTTGAACCAAAGGTGTGCCTTTTGTGCATGGAACCGATAATAAGAATAAAAAAAATAAGAAAAAGATCCAATAATGTGTTTTGCCATTCATCATCACGCGCTTATTTTTTGTCGGATAAATTTTGATTTATCAGTATTCTTACGGAATCTTGGATTTGACGTTTATGGGCAATTAGATTGTAAAAGTGCTGCCATTACCCACCTGACTTTCGACCAGAAATATACGAATAATTTTATTGCTTGGATTCATCAAATTCGGCCTGCTGGTTCTTTAAAAAGTTTAACTGTCTGTCTAAATCCGTCGGTAAAACAACGGTAAATGTGGAGCCTTCTCCCGGTTGACTTTTTACCAGTATTTCACCCATGTGGTCGTTGATGATTTGATAACAAATGGACAATCCCAGACCGGTTCCGATACCCACACCTTTGGTTGTAAATCCGGGATCGAAAATCTTAGGCAGGTCCTGGGGCGGAATTCCACAGCCGTTATCTTTGAATTCTATGTGTACCTTTTCGTTTTTGAAATACGTGCGGATGAAAATCTTACCGTCGGATTTGATCGCCTGGCGTGCATTGATGAGTAAATTGAGAAATACCTGATTTAAACGTCCCGGGTAACAGTCAATTTTGGGAATATTTCCATATTTTTTGATCACTTTGATATTATGTTTCATTTCATGTTGCAGCAGTATCAACGTGTCTTCAATACCCTCATGGATATCCGCATCCTTGAGCTCGGCTTCATCCAACCGGGCAAAACTGCGCAGTCTTTTTACGATATTTGCCACCCGCTCGCTGCCGGATTTTATCACTTTATTGGCTTGCTCTATAATATTGAACAAGTCGTCTATTCTTTGAACGTTTTGCTGCACATAGTGCTGTTTTATTTCTGCCTTTAACTTGTCAAGTGCGCGGACAAGTGTATTGTGCATACTGTTAACCGCACCGACCGGTGTGTTGATTTCGTGCGCGATACCTGCCACCAGATTACCAAGGGCTGCCATTTTTTCCGATTGAATCAATTGAGATTGGGTTTCGATCAGTTCGTTGTTGGACTTTTCGAGCTGCCGGAGGGCTTTTTTAAGCGCCGACACGTCATGAGCGATACCGATGTGTTCGACCATCTGGTTATCCTTGTCCATGATAGGTGTGGTACGAATAACGAACCATTTCCAGTCACCGGCCCGATGTTTTAAACGATATTCCTTCTCATAAAAGTCCACTGAGGAACTATTCAGCCATGTTTGCCTAAAATTCTCGATATCCTCGGGGTGAATCAGCCGCTCCGGCGAATGACCGATAAATTCATCCACACTGTATCCTGTATTTTCCCTGAATTGTGGAGAAAGATACGTGAATTCTCCCTTTGCGTTGGTTGAAAAAATAATGTCGTTCGCATTTTCAACAAGCGACCGGAATCTTGCTTCACTGACGCAAAGTGCTTGTTCGGTGTTTTTAGTGAAAATATAGCCACCAATGAGATCCGCGGCAGTCTGCAGTAATCGGATATCCTTATCATCCCATTCTCGTTCGTTTTCCAGATCGTCGAATCCGATAAAACCATACCATTCGTTTTCAGACCATAACGACAGGACAAGAATCGATAGTATACCCTGGCGTTCCAGCTTCTCTTTCTCTTTTTGGGGAAATTTTGAGACAGTGCCGTATATTGGTTGATGACCGGCTAATTTTTTTTCCCATCTTTGAAAACCCTGATGATATCCGATCAAACCGGGATGACCGTTGCTCATTTTATCCGGACAGTTTTTGGCGCTCACCTGGGCAAGGATTTGCATATACCGTTTGTTTTTTCGAGTAAAGTTTTCATAAATATATACACGTCCGACACCCACTGCCTGCTGTAAAGCCTGCATGGCAAGTGTTAATGCGGTTTGAATGGATCCGCCTGTCAGTAAGGCACGGGAACAGGCCGCCAGTCCTTCTTCATAACGAAGTCGTGTGGCGGTTTCCTGCTGTGCTGTGATTCTTTCGGCAATTTCGTCTAATAGTTTTTTCTCGGCTTCCTTGCGTTCAGTGATATCGTAAAGTGCACCGATAAGAACGGAATCCCCATCCAGTTCGGTTTGCGTAAGTGAGAGAATCACGTGAATACGCCGACTGTCTGCTATCTTGATTTCCAACTCGTAATCGTATAGAGAGCCATTTTCAGAAATCTGGCGAAGAACCTCGTCACGGTCCTTGGGATCGGAATAAAAATCAAGTGTTTTGCGCCCGATAATTTGGTCCGCAGGCAAACCGGTCAATTTACACATGGATTCATTAATATACAATATTTCGCCATCGCTTATCTGGCTAATCATTAATGGTATTGGTGATATGTTGACAATGGTTTGTAACTTTTTATCTTTAGACTCAAGCTCTTCCTGAACTGCCAGCATTTGTATATTGGCATTTGCCAACTCGAGAGTTGCTTTTTCCAACTCATTCGCCTTATGCTGAACTTCGGATAGGGCCTGTTGCAGGGATGCCGTTCGCTCGTCAACTGTTTTTTCCAGGTTTTGCCGTGTGGTAATATTGTCAAGAGCAAGTTCGGCCATGTGAACAAACATCTCAAAGCGGACGATGTCCTGCTCATCCAGTTGACGCTTCATGTCCTGTGTATCCGCAGCGAGATAACCGACAACCTTGTTTTTGCGGTTTAGAGGTGTCGCAATAAACGCGGAAACAAAATACTTTTCCCGGTTGGAACGGAAAAACGGCTGATCCTGGGATTGATTCAGGTATACGGTTTTCTTTTTTTCCAGTAATTGCCGGATTACTGCAGGAGGCTTTAATTCCTTGCTGTTGAGTTTATACAAAAAACGCTTCCATACATTTTGTTCGTGGTCCGTGAGGTTGTTTGAACGCATGCACAGTTGGTCGCCATTATAGATCACCAGAACCGAGCGACTGTAACCGAGCGAGGCCGAGAGTACACGTGGCAGCACATCCAGCAACGCGTCACTGTCCGTCGCCTGAGAAAAATCTCCGGCAGCTTTGTTAAGTGCAAATAGTTGGCGGTTGGCGGTTTGAAGATGCTGGGTACGCTGTCGAACCTGTACTTCAAGGTCTTTTTGGTATTTCGCCTGGATGAGTGCCTGTTGGATTGTCTTGACCAGCTGATCAATCTCTACCGGTTTGAGAATGAATTGGAATGCGCCGTTTTTTATCGCCTCTACGGCAGTCTGGATTGTACCGTGTGCCGTAATAAAAATTAAAGGTATGTTTTGACAGCAGGTTTTTACGCTTTTTAAAACATCCAAACCGTTGATGTCGGGGAGATTCAAATCACAGATAATGACGTCATAGGATTTTTTTGCCAGGGCTATTAAACCCGCCGATCCGGTGTCAACAGCAGTAACTCTGAAACCCCGAGTCAAAAGTTGATGGTATAAAGTCTGTCGTTGAGTATTATCGTCCTCGATATATAATAAAGATGTTTTTTGGGTCATAGACAACGATCTTTTTAATATCCGAAAAAGTCCGGTAGGTTTTAAGAGTAATATGGTGAAAAACGATTAAATAATCAAGAGGGATTCTTGTGCTTTCAACTGGGTGATGCCCAGGGATATCAGAGTTATGGTAAAAGTGAATTATTGTTTAATTCGTTAACCTCTTGAATTCTAATCACAGTCGTTCGGAGTGTGGCAGGGCTGAATGAAAAGTCTGTATTAATTAAATTATGCCGCTTTGAGCGAATTATCTCAATTTGAAAATGAGACACTTTCGCCTGTTATCCGGTCTCTTACTTAGGCATGGCTCCCGTATCCCTGCATAAATAGCACACACGCAAGATATGTAGTTCTTCATAAGGTATCTTGCCTTTAAAAAAGTCAAACATCGGTTTGAGATATAATGTTCCGTTCGTATGCAGGAAATCGAACGCAGCTTCACGAACCCTTGGAGGAGCGATTGACTCCTTTATCGCATGATTAAACGGTATATCGTTGCCCTCCAGTACATAATTGTAAAGATGGCCGATTGCAGTGGCTTTTTTTATTTTAAATATTTCTTGCAGTTCGGTAATGCTTTTGCCCTCGGCGAATGCACGTCCAACCAGGATATGCCGGGCCGTCTTCGGCCGTGGTGGTGCCAAGATGGACTTTGCCGGTATTTTTTCTGTGATTTGATTTTTATTGCAGTGATCCTGAATGATGCGCAGGAATATCGCTCCATATTTTTTTAGTTTTATCTGTCCGACGCCATGTATATACAACAGGTTTTGCAATTTTTGCGGGAAATATGACGACATCTCGATGAGGGTGTTGTCCGGGAAGATCGCATAAGGCGGTACATTATACCGGTCGGCCAGTTGTTTGCGTTTATTTCGTAGCTGTTCGAACAGGATTCTGTCATAATCGTCCTTTATTTTAGTAACTTGTCTCATTTCTGTCTTTTTTTCGGGCAGCATCGCAACAACTTTTTGATCGTGAAAAAGAACGTCAGTGGCAACAGGTGTCAATTTTAAACCTCCGTACTGGGCATCCTTGTCCAGTAATCCCAGTGAGATAAACTGTCTGGACAAAAACAGCCATTGTTTTTTCGTATATTCTTTACCGATACCGTATGTAGACAGATGATGATGGTTGAAATCGAATATTTTTTGACTTTCGGAACCTCGCAGCACATCGATAATATGTGCAGCGCCAAACCTCTCCCCCGTGCGTCTGACACAGGATAGGAATTTTTGCGCCGCAATAGTCACATCTTGAGTTTTTTGGGCTTTGTTGACGCAATTGTCGCACATACCGCAATTTTCGCTTTCGTATTCCTGACCGAAATATTGCAGCAAGGGTTTTCTTCGGCACTGATAGGTTTCAACCAGCCGGACTAGGGCATCGAGGTGAATCTCTGCGATGCGCTGCCGATGTACATCATCCATCCTCTGGATAAAATACCGGATTTTTTGCAAGTCGCCATACCCGAAAAGTAAAAGACAATCCGCACTCAAACCATCACGGCCCGCACGTCCAATCTGTTGATAGTAAGATTCAATATTTTTCGGCACATCGTAATGGACGATGAAGCGGACGTTTGGTTTGTTGATACCCATGCCGAACGCAATTGTGGCGACAATAATCTGTACGTCGTCGTGTATAAATTTTTCCTGATTCTGCTTGCGAACATTATCATCCAAACCCGCATGGTAGGGAAGAACCGAGTAACCGATACCGGCCAGGAACGTGCTGAGTTCGTCTACACGGTGCCGGGAAAAACAGTATATAATTCCGGATTGGCTGTCATGGCGGCGGAGGAATTGGACCAGCTGTGTAACCGGCGTGTCTTTCATTTCAATTTGTAAAAACAGATTTTTACGATCATAACCGGCTAAAAATTTGTTTCCGGATTCAAATTTTAGAGAATCAGCAATGTCCTTCTGCACCTGCGGAGTCGCTGTTGCTGTAAGGGCAATACAAACAGCATCCGGAAAATTTATTCGTACACTCACCAGTTTTCGATATTCAGGGCGAAATTCGTGGCCCCACTCGGAAATACAATGTGCTTCGTCGATGGTCAGGCAATCCAGGCGGACTTTTCCCAGCATATTCATCGTGCGTTCAGTTAGCAATCCCTCCGGTGCCATGTACAAAAGTTTGATCTCACCAGCTACAATCCGCCTGCAAATGTTATTATATTCTTGAAAGGACAGCGTACTGTTTAGAAAAGCAGCCTGCACGCCTAATTCGTGAAGCTGTTCCACCTGGTCCTTCATCAAGGAAATAAGCGGCGAGACTACGATGGTTAAACCCTCAAATATCAGTGCGGGAATCTGATAGCAAATTGATTTTCCGCTCCCTGTGGGCATTATTACGAGTGTATCGCGTTTTTTCAGAACATTGGAGATTATTTCCGCCTGCAAAGGACGGAAATAATCGTATCCAAATACGTCCTTGAGAATTCGGTCCGGAGTTGAATTTGAAACTTTCATCTTATCGTAGGGTGAAAAAATCGATTTTCTATTATTGGAAAAATGACAGCCAATGTGAAACAGTGTATCAGGATTCTGTCTTTTTCTGGATTTTGGCCCAGGTATCACGCAATGTCGCCGTTCGGTTAAATACCGGTTTTTCCGCCGTCGAATCCGGATCCGTGTAAAAATATCCCAGCCGTTCGAATTGAAACCTGTCTCCCGGTTTGGTGGTTGATAATGAAGGCTCAATTCGGCATTCTTTTAAAATTTGTAACGAATTCGGATTCAAATTTGAGAGAAAGTCTTTTCCTTCTTCGACATCATTGGGATCTTCTTTGCTGAACAGCTGGTCGTATAACCTTACTTCGGCGGTTAAGGCATGTTTGGCCGACACCCAGTGTAACGTCGCTTTTACCTTGCGTCCATCCGGAGCGTCGCCGCCTTTGGTGGCCGGATCGTAAGTACAAAAAATTTCGGTGATTTCGCCGGTGTTTTTATCTTTGATAACCTCGTTGCATGTGATAAAATAGGCGTACCGCAGCCGCACTTCGCGTCCAGGTGCCAGGCGATAGAATTTTTTCGGCGGATTCTCCATAAAATCATCCCGTTCGATAAAAAGCTCCCGGGAAAATGGCACCATTCGTGTTCCCGCTGGCGGATCTTCGGGGTTATTGACGCATTCCAATTCCTCGGACTTTTCCTCCGGATAATTTGTTATGATGATTTTAACCGGATTAATAACCGCCATCACACGGGAGGCGATCTTGTTAAGATTTTCGCGCACGCAGTATTCCAAAAGGGAAAAATCGACTGTTCCCTCACGTTTTGCGACACCGATACGGTCCACAAAAGTCCGAATCGCTTCCGGTGGATATCCACGTCGGCGAATTCCGGAAATGGTCGGCATACGCGGATCATCCCATCCGGAAACCAGATTTTTCTTTACCAGCAGCAGCAGTTTTCTTTTGCTTAAAATGGTATAGGTCATGTTTAACGGCGCAAACTCGATCTGCCGGGGATGACACGGCACATCTAACTCATCGAGGAACCAGTCGTATAAAGGTCTATGATCCTCGAATTCCAGAGTACAAAGCGAGTGTGTGATGCCCTCTAACGCGTCGGACAGACCGTGGGTGAAATCATACATGGGATATATGCACCATTTATCGCCGGTCCTGTGGTGCGATGCTTTCATGATGCGATAGATCACCGGATCCCGCATGTTCAGATTTGGGGAAGCCATGTCGATTTTAGCGCGCAGGACATGCGTTCCTTCGTCAAATTTACCGGCACGCATACGTTCGAACAAATCAAGGTTTTCTTCTACCGGCCGTTCCCTGTTGGGACTGTTTTTACCCGGTTTTGTTAAGGTACCGCGATACTGGCGTACCTGTTCCGCGCTTAAATCATCAACATACGCTTTGCCCTGTTTGATCAGGTCGATAGCCCATTCGTACAGTTGATCATAATAGTCCGAAGCATAATACAAATGCTCACCCCAGTCAAATCCCAGCCACTTAACATCCTGCATGATGGATTCCACATATTCCATCTCTTCCTTTGTGGGGTTGGTGTCGTCGAACCGAAGATGACAGCGGCCGTAAAATTCCTGCGCCATTCCAAAATTGAGACAAATTGATTTTGCATGGCCGATATGCAGGTATCCGTTCGGCTCAGGGGGAAAACGTGTGATGGCCGCCGCATGTTTTCCGGTTTTAATGTCATTGATGATGATATCACGAATAAAATGTGAAGGTGTTTTATCATTTTCGTTCATATTTTACTCCGGTCGAAAATATATTAAACTATTAATATAGTTAAAAAAATGGATATTTTCAATATAAAAGATGACCAGGGTATCCCCCAAAATTTTATTTATATTGAAAAACATACCGATACAATCAAAGAGGCTTCTGTACTTTATGTATTTCTTTTTGACCTCGCGCAGAGCCGCAGAGACACAAAGATTTTAGCCGGGCAATTTGGATTAAAGCGTTGACTTTTATTATTTTGTTTCTTAAAGAATGACAATAAATGAAATATTTAACAAAACTCTTGGCTTAAGCCTTATCTCTCTTCTATGTGCCTTCTGCGGCTCCGCGGC
>JAFGEC010000090.1 GCA_016931775.1 Candidatus Zhuqueibacterota bacterium
ATGATATGTAAAGATAATTCGCCGCGAGAGGAATGTCAAGGAAAAGATGATGGATTATCCCGCATTTTTTTATTTGGAAAGAGGAAAGGTGATTAATTCAAAAATTACCATGAATAATTTAACTGTTTTTCTTGATTAACACGCCAAAATGAAATGCCTGAATTGGCATTGGCTCCTGATAATATTCTCATCGATGATATTCATCCAACACTTGTTTTTAATTCATATTCGTCAATATGTTCAATCAAAGCTTTGCGGGATAATGTTAATGCTTCAGCAATCGCTTCTTTTGAAATTTTGCCTCTCCATTCTTCTATTATTGTCTCCCAATCCAGACCATCGGTAACTTGTTCCTATATATCTACTACCAGAATTCGAGTCCCTCGAAATGTCGGTTTACCGTGACATATTTCAGGATTTGATACAATATACATTCCGTATAATTTTGTTTTCATATTAACACCTGTTTATGATGAATGATGTATCTTTTTCTGTTTTCAAATAATTTTCAAAATAGCAAAGAATTTAAATGTAATATATGAAAATATTTTTACTATGCAATTATTTACATGAAATAATATTGAAGGGTCACTTGTGTACGGTTGTTTTTCTGACCAATTGACACTTTATTAGACCGATAACTATATCCCACTCCTTCATTTAGGTCAATTCCATCTGAGTATCGACGGATTTTTCAGGGATAATGAAACACTGTGTCTATATCCCATTCCTTCATTTAGCCTGAATAATTCTTAAAAATAATCGCTTTTATGGTAAGTCATTATATTTCAATGCATGGTTAATTTTTATACATCCTCTGATATAAACTTTGTTTTTTAGGTCAATTGTCGATAAAATAATTAATTTCAATTATATAAAGCCTACAATTTTTCGATTTATGATTTATTCAGGCTAGTCCGCTTCTGCCAATATAGGAGATATTCTATAATTTCATCACGTAATTTCAGGGAGATCCAACGGCAATTTTAATCTCCCCAGATAATTTTTTTGCTTTAAATTCTCCTGTAATAATTCAGCAATAACTTCATTACGGTCTTTTAAGATATTTTCCAGAATTTTGATTTCTTTTGTTGTATTGTTCTTTGAGTTTGATTGAGTAAATGTTTCAACGGCTTTTTCAAAAAGTTCTTTTTTCCATTTGTAAAGCATGTTGGGATGAATTCGATATTTATCGCAAATATCTGCTACCGGCATGTCTTTTTCGAAATGTTCTCTTAAAATCGCTACTTTTTGCTCAGCTGAATATCTTTTGCGCTTTGTCATAAAAAGGTCTCCTTTTCTTGTAGTGATAACCACCTTAATTTAAGACCTTATTTGTCCAATTTCAACTGAAGCATGACAGCTACTAAGTTTAAAAGAAAAAAATAAGGTTTTAAAAAGTTGATCTCAAATAAAATGTTAGGGGACACTCCGCTGCGTTATTACTAGTTTTTTATAAGATCATTTAAAAACAAACTCGTCTAAACGCCATTATTAATGAATCTTTTCCCAAAACCTATCTTTTCGCAAATATCCCGCGAAAATAATCCCCAATACTCTCCGTATGACAAAACCGCGAAAGCCAAACAAACACAATCGCGAAAACCAGGTTCACGGGCGAAAATCCGAACCACCAGAACGGTACCAGTGTCGGCATAAATACGGTTGCCAGTATAAAACCGGTCTTTACTTTTACCCCTTTGGATAAAAGCAGAATAGTCAGCGATAACTCGAACAAGGCAACCAGTCCGACAAAAACCGTCAGATGCGGGTATACAAGTGAGCTCCATAGCTGTTTGTAAATCGGCAAAAAGGCGTCAACGGCGAATTCTTTAAACACATGGGGTGAAGAGATCAAAAAGATCGTATTGATCATCGCTCCTGTCAGAAACAAAATGGCTATGATAAATCGAGTTATGTTGAGTGATTTTTTCATAAAATGCCTGCGTTTATTAGAATCTTACACTACTGCCTCTGCGTTAATTTTTTTTTATCATTCAAACCATAACCATAAATTTAAAAAACAAATCATCAGCGCACCTTTCAGGGCGCTCCTGACAAGCCACGACCTCAGGCGGTGGTAATTGACTTTTACCGTTGGGTGTTCCGGCAATATATCTTCCATCTGTAAAATCTCCTTTAGAAATCAATGCCTCGTGTACCTGTCAAAAACCTGTATCACCGGCATCGCCCGGCCGTCCCGGTCGAACATGGTCCTGTACCCGCCTCTTCGAGTGGCGGGCTCCCACCAGAATACACCCTTGCCGCGGTTATCCGGCGTATTCAGGATCAAACGGTGCACCTCTTCCAGGAATTGTCTCTGGCCTTCGGGCGTTTCCGGAAACGGCGCCGGTTTGTCACGGTATTCCGCCGGTTCACAGTTATATGCCACTTCAACCACGATAATATCCTTATGATAGGCATTTGCCATAAAGATCAAATTCTCCCGGAGATCGAGAAGGCTTCCGTGCCACCAGGGGTAAAAAGACTGGCCGATCACATCATAATCGATCCCATAAGAGTGCCAATTGTCAAAGAAATATTTGGTCGCTTCCATGTTACCGCCTTTGTCAATGTGGATCATAATGAGAGGTCGCGGATTGTTTCCGCGTCCTGCATCCATACCGTTGATACCGGCCTGAATCAGTTCGGCAAGGTTGTCCCAGTTCTCCGGAAGTTTTCCGTCGGGCCACAGCATCCCGTTAATTATCTCATTGCCGATTTGGACCATATCCGGCAGGACATCGGCATCGACAAAAGCCTTGATCGTGTCCCGAGTGTATTGGTAAACCGCTTCCACCAGTTGGTCATGGGTTTTCCCCTCCCATGCCTTAGGTATAAATTGCTTGCCCGGATCGGCCCAGGTATCGGAGTAGTGGTAGTTTAAAAGAAATTTAAACCCAAGTTGTTTTGCCGCCTGGGCAAGAGCAATGGTGTACGGCAGATCGTTCGGCAATCGGGTCGGCGTATGGAATAACCGCAAACGAATCCAGTTGTAACCATGATCTTTGAAAATCTGCAGGCCGGCTTTGGAGTCTTCGCCGTCTTTAAAGATAAAGCCTCCTTCCTCAGCCTGCTTGAGAAAGGACACATCCGCACCGATCGCATAGTCCAGAGCGTAGAGCGAAGGAGTGATACCTAACAGCAGAGAGAGGTATATGATGCAGATAAAAAAATTTCGTCCAGGAGGAGCTATTTTTTTCATAGGATTGACTCCTTTTAAGTGGGGGGCAGAATTAAGTTTCGTTTTAGATTACAAAAGCCGCTGTCCACGTAATCCGTTAAATCTATATTATTGTTTTTTTTAAAAAACATAAAGAATTTTGTGTAATATTGAAACCTGTCAATTCAATTGAATATGAAAAAGCAAACCAGCTAAAACCGCGACAGTATTTTGATTATTTACCGGTGTTGACATTTTATCTATATAACCTTAAACAAGGACTCTTCGAATTTTTTCGAGACTCGTTATCACCCTGTCCACACCTTTGAGACGGCTTAACCGGTCATGCATTTTTACCGGTCCCAGCGCAATAATATATCCTACACCAGCTGTATGTGCCGCCTTAATTCCTGACAAGGAATCTTCGACGACAACACATTGAACTGGAGCAAGATTGAGTCGAGCCGCCGCTTCCAGATAAATATGCGGGTCAGGTTTTCCGGGTCTGTTTCCGTCATCATATACGATTTGATTCAGAAAAAACCATTTCTCTAAATTAAAATGTTCTATAAAAAAATCGAGATTTGTTTTTCCCGATGCAGTGGCAATCGTGTGGCCTATGTTAAAAGCAACCAAATCGTTTAACAGTTTGACCGCACCGGGTGACAACTTGAAATTCGGTCCCTCTTCCAGGCACATTTGTCTGTAAATTGTCTCTTTCTGCTCGGTCAGAAGGTCGAGTTCTTTTCCTGATACGGGACGGTCAACCAGATATTCGAGAGTATGCCGGTTGTTTCGTCCGTGGACATGTTCCCTCATCTCATCATCAGAAAAGGAACTGCCTCTAATAGCTTCGGAAAACTGTTTCCACGCGCATTCTTGGAGATGACTGTCCAGCCAAAGTACGCCGTTAAAATCAAAAATGATCCCTTTATAACTCAATCTGCCAATTATCCTTTAGGTTCGCTGAAATTCAATTTTTTCTAATTCTTCTGATGACCACCCAACATTTTTTGCAGGTAACGGCATTTACGTTTTCCGTGGCAATCCCTTCAACCTGGGCGCGGTGAGCGGCCTCACGATCGCGTGGATTACATGCGACCATTCCGTCTTCATTTAAGAAATGCAGTATTCTTTTCCCGGGCCTTTTTTGATTTTTTGATTTCAATCGATTTTAACTTTCTCCTAAAATGCTTCCCGGCGTTTTTTCTTTTTTCCCATATCAATTGTGTTAAAAAACGCAGGATAAAACACCTGCACTCCAGTCTGTCCCTTCAGAAAATAATAAATATTTAAGCCTATTAAAGCAAGAAAAAAATGATCGAGGTTGAACCGAAAAAAATAAGGTTTTAAAGTTGAAATCCTGAATAAAAATTTTTATTTTTAAAAATTCGCCTTTTTTTATTTCTTTGTGTCTCCGTGTGATTGCTCGCACAGGGCCACAGGGACGCAGAGGGAAGCACAAGTCAGGCATTTTGATAAATTTTTAGTTTTTGGTCATAATTTTTTAGAAAACAGGTAGGAGAGCCCTGCACTTTAATCCAAATGATTTGCATAAAAACTCTGCGCCTCCGCGCGAGGTTAAAAAAATCATGCTGAATTGTAGAACTCTGGTTGATTTTTTCGGTATGTTTATCCAGATAAATAAAATTTTTGGGGGATACCCTGTTTTTATTCCACTTGAATTTCCGGTGATTTTTGTCTCTATATATGAGTTGAGAATCGGGCCCAACAATGACGTCAGTAAGAAAATGAAACGTGTTCGACTGGAATACCTTGACCAAAGGACAATTGCCGGTTTCGGCTGTTATCCCCGGAAAATATCCTTGCATATCTCCAAAATTCTACTACATTTTAAAAATTAGTAACTGGTTTTACGACTATCCAGCGGTTTTTGATGAAGATTGCGATTACCGGAAAAGGTGGAGCAGGCAAGTCGACTCTTGCGGCGG
>JAFGEC010000610.1 GCA_016931775.1 Candidatus Zhuqueibacterota bacterium
AAATGCCTGCTCAAATGGGCGTGATCGCAAAATCCCAGCGAATAAGCAATCTCACTTATATTCTTTGAGGAACAAATCAGCAGTTGCGCTGCATATTTGAGTTTAATGTGTATGATAAATTCATTCAATGAAAATCCTGTGATGCTTTTTAATTTACGGTAGGCTTGTGTCCGGCTCATGCCGATATCTTTGCAAAACATATCCACATTAAATTCCTGTTCAGAAAGATGCTTTTCAACAGATTTTTGACAATTTTCCATAAAACAATCATCAAGAGGAGTAATTGCCTCATTCTTGAGTGTAAAATCCCTGTTTTGAATGAATCTTTGTTTTAATTGTTCACGCATTTCTACCAGTTTCCGGATCCGCACCGACAGTTCTTTATTGTCGAATGGTTTTGGGATGTATGCATCCGCACCGGTTTCGAAACCTTTGATTTTATGCTCTATTTCATTTTTTACCGTAAGAAGGATGACCGGGATATGGCTGGTGACGATATTGGATTTGAGTTTTCGGGTGAATTCGAGACCGTCCATTTTGGGCATCATAATGTCGCTGATGACAAGGTCTGGTACAATCTGCAGCGCCATCTCAAATCCCCGTTTACCATTTTCTGCTTCAAATATTTCGTATGTATCCCTGAGGAAATCGTTTAGCAGTTGCCGCATATCAGGGTGATCTTCAACGATCAGTATTCTGGGTTGCTCGGTTGATGGTTTGATATTTTCCTGCCGGTACTCTGGTTTGGCTCCGGCATCGTCACGCTGCAGGAGTAGTTTTTGCCGGCTTTCCTTTATCTCTTCCAGTTTTTCGCTTGGTATCGAGAGTTGTCTGCTCATTCCGGTAGCCGGTAAAATTTCATTTTCCTTATAAAAAGAACGGTCAATGGGTATTGTGACCGTAAAAGTAGAACCGGCGCCTTCCTTGCTTACCACACTGACGGAACCCTTGTGTAATTCCAAAATTTCCTTGGTGAAATCCAGGCCAATACCGATACTGTCATAAAATAATCGGCCAGGATGTTCTACGTGATAAAAACGGTTGAAAATGTGCTTGAGGCGGGATTTAGGTATGCCGATTCCCGAGTCAGATACAGTGATTATTACCCAGTTGCTGGTTTTGTTGAGCCGGGAGAGCCGTTTTGAGAGGCTTAAAACCCTGGCATTCTCCCATGGCCATTTTTGTTTCTGCCGGTGAACTTCTTGCTTCAAGTGGACCGAAATACTACCACCGTCCGGTGTGAATTTAATCGCGTTGCCGATGAGGTTCATCAGAACTGTTTCCAGCTTTTCACTGTCAAACCAGGCAGTCAGATTTTCCATGGCCGGACGGTATGTATAATCGATACTATGCTCTTTGGCGAAATGATTGAACAGGTCTTTTATTTTTTGGATATAACTGACGATGTCGCCTTTTGATACCTGCAGCTTGTACTGTCCCGTCTCCATTTTACGAAAGTTCAGCAACTGGTTGACGATCTGCAGCAGGTAATGCCCATGGTGCCGCATCAATTCCAGTTGATTGCGGGCAACGGCACGATTCACCTGTTTTTGCGACAGCAGCTTTGACAGGGGAGCCAGCATCAGGGTGAGTGGCGTACGAATTTCGTGCGAAACGTTCAGGAAAAAACGTTCCTTGAACGAGGCGATTTTTTCGATCTCTTTGTTCGCATGGGCCAGTTTCCGGTTATTGATTGCCAGGGAAACAAATAGCACGATAATCGCAGAGCTAAACAACAGGATAAGCAAAATAAACCACGGCTGTTTCCAGATAACAGGAAGGACCGTGAAGCGAACCACCGCCGGTGTGGGATCGATATTCCCGTCACGATCCCGGGCCCGGACTCTGAAGATATGCCGGCCGTCTTTCATATTGAGGAACTGTACCGAGTTTTGGGTGGAAAATTCCGACCATGTCTTTTCGTCCAGTTGCCAAACGAATGACAGTTCTTCCCCGACTGTCGCTCCCCAGAAATCGAATCCTTTCCATGCCAGGTATTGGTTGGCGGGTTTGGTTAACCGTTGCTGATAGACGTAGATTTGCGTTTCCGGCGGCAGGTTATCTCTGCTGTAGCTGATGGTGCGGAATTGTGGATGCCGTTTTTCCAGTTCCGACGGCCAGTTAGTAGCCCGAAAATACCAGGTCCGCGGTGCCAGGTTGATCCAGATTTTACCTCCGGCAGCCTGTTTCATGGTTCCGCTTTCCCGGTTAATTTTTATCTCCCGCGGAAAGCAAAATTCTGTCCAACTCTTGCCGTCGTACTGGCTGATTCCGCGTTCTGTCGATACGAGAATCTGGTTATTCGCGGTTTCTAAAAAATGGGTGGCCATATTACTGGCGAGATTGTCCTCTATGGTATATTTATTCCATTTTTTATTACTTTTATGAAAAACAGCTACGCCACCTTTGGCGGCAAACAGATCTCCGTTTGAAGCCGCGTAAACGTGGTCGATCCACCCCCTTTGTAATTCCTGGGGTTCGCTGACCGGCCGGAATTTTTGCCCGTCAAAATAGAGAAGATGGCTGCCGCCCGCCCAAATCGTACCGTCTTTTGTCTGTGTCAGCATTCCAACCCTGTTGTACGATTCGGTTTCCGACAAAATGTGTTGCCACCGGTACTTCCCATTGACTTTTTCATAGACAATGCAACCACCGAGGAAATTTTTTGCCGGATCGCCCATTGAGCCGAACCATAACCGGCCATCAGCGGCCTCCAGTGCCGATAAATAGCTGATACTCCACGACAACCTGAGAAATGTCTCCGTGTGCCAGTTCTTTCCATCAAAACGTGATACCGCAGCAATCCCTCTGTCACTGCCGGCGGCCCATATTTTTTCGTCACGGGTGGATAAAACCACCAGAGGCATGTTCATCAAACCATCTTTTTCGTCATAACTTTGCCACAAGGAGGTTCCGGCATCAAATGATACGATTTTTCCGTCGGACGAGATAAAGTAGGAGAGTCCCTGGCCGGTATCACATTGAAAGTGCAGATTTTTGAGGATATTCCAGTTTTTCCTTGAATAATCGATCCTGTAGACCTCGGCGTTTAAGCTCAATATCCATAATGCTCCATCCCTTGATTGCAGCAGTTCAATCGGTGCAATTTGGATATCCAGATCATTTGGTGTGTATATTTTCATTAGGTTATCCCGGAAAGAATACAGATACCCGTTGCCTCCGAACCATATCGTAGAATCCCGGGTTTCCAAAACCGACAATACCAGGTTGTTGCCCCCTAACTCGACGAGGTTTATATAATTCCACACAGATCCCGGATCTTTAAATGTGTAAATACCTGATAATTCATTGTATGAATAAATCCAAAATGTCCCGTCAGCCGATTGGTAAATTTGCGGCCGTGTGACGATTGCGTTACCTTGTTCCGGATTTGAAAAGGCTCGCCAGATTGACAGGTCGTGTATGTTTTTACGCCAGTTTTTTATAAAATATAGTTTGCTGTTAAATTTTGAAATATCCACAAGCCAGAGATTCTTGTCCCTGTCCTCATAGACACGGTAAATAATACTGGATGATTGTGGCAGACTGGTGTGCTCCTGACGAATTACGTCCGGTTGAAAAATCCCCTCCGGTGTGTATAACGTCATACCGGTTTTTGTTTTGAGCAGAGCACCACGGTTTGTAGAAATCCACAGCGAATCAGATCCGGTAAAGGTAATGTCCCAGAAAACAACAGAGGAATCATATTCGACTGTCGAAACCTGCTGCCACACTGTGTCCTGAAGAACAAAAACGCCGGCTGTTTCATAAACGGCAAACAATCTCCTGTCCGGTGAAGTGACGATATTTTGGACGAACGAATTTGGAAGGCCGTTATGTTGTGAAAAATGGCGCCAATACAATCCATCATACCGCATAATACCATTTTCCAGACCGAACCAGAGAAAACCTGAGCTGTCTTCGGCCAAACAATGTGCACCCATGCCGGTGATATCGTTGAATTGGGTCCATGTAAATTTTTCATCGATCATGTCCACAGTTTGAGGAATGTAGCCGGAGGAAGCTGTGACGACTTGTGACCAAAAAAGCAAAAGGGCAGTGAAAAATAAAAACATATGGCTTTTCAACTTTTGATTGCCGTTGTATGTTTGTTTCCACAAAGTTTTTCCGGGATATTGCTTCAATTTTTTTTATGACCGATTTTGTGCTTGAAAAGATACGATCGGATCCACCATTTGCAGAGTGAACGCAGGATACACGAATTATATTGTCACATTATAAAAATAATAGATGGAAAATACAACAGAAAAAGGCCGGCAATAAATAATCTGCCGGCCTTAAAGAATTGGGATTGAGGGACGTTTATTTGACCAAAATCATCTTTTTCATCTCTACCATGTTACCGGCCTGCATTTTATAAAAGTAGACACCTGTGGACAAATCAACAGCATCAAAATTTACGAGATGTCGTCCCGGGTTTTTGCTTTCATTTGTCAACAGAGTCGCCACCTTTTTACCCAAAATATCAAATATTTCCAGTGTTATAGCCTCCTTCTTCGAAAGTGAAAAAGCGATTTGGGTGGACGGATTAAACGGATTGGGGTAGTTTTGTTCGAGTATATAATCCGTTGCCGTGACGGGCATGTCCCTGGCTGCAACACCGGTTAAACCGGACTTGGATTCCGGGTAAACGGCTATATTGTCGATGAGTACTTCAAAACCACCGTAGCTGCCTTCGTTAAGCCACATTCCAGGTTTCAAAATGATATAA
>JAFGEC010000611.1 GCA_016931775.1 Candidatus Zhuqueibacterota bacterium
GCAGGGATTGAACCTGTCCGTCGGCCTGACATGGGCGCATCCGCTCAGTGAAAAAATCGTCGCCGGATTGGGCGGCGCCTTCCATTACAAGGGACCTTACAAACCCTTTAAAGAACTATCATATGATTATAATGCGGGAGATGAAATCATTTTAACGACCGGGCTCGATTATGTAACTAGCCGAACCTCGACACTTTCGTTTGATTTTATCTTTACAAAATACCAGGTCGATAAGGTCGGAGATGCGGAACGGTTCTCGTCGGGTAATAAAATGGTATTTACAGCTCAATATAAGCAGTATTTGGGATATAATGAACTGGAGGTTCTGGCCCGGTATCGAAGTAAAGATAAAAACAGCACGGCTATTCCCTATGGAGGGACTTTGTTATCTGAAGAGGAAAAGACCATCCCTGATTATACCGAACTGCTTGGGGGTTACAAATACCATATCGATCCGTTGACCAGCATCGGTATTATGGTTGAAGGCCGGTTTTTTCAGGAAACCAGCTTGTATCCGGGTGTAAAAATTTACGGCGGAGGTCTTTCTCCTGAATACCGTATCGACGAGAACTTTACAATTTTCGGTCACGCCAAATATTATCTGGGTGTTACAAATAAAGGGCCGGATTTTTCCGGGATTGAAATCGGAGCGGGGACGGCGGTCCGTTTTTAAGCCGGTAAAACGGCGTGTTAAAATGTTCCAGGCAAGTTCTTTGTTTTTTGCGACAATTTATAACCATAGAGAAAATGCTGTTTTGAAGGAATTTGTCAAGTCTTTGTGAGCCCCGTACTCTTTTTGGGGAATATATATCTCGCCGGCGTTTACTTTTTCCCGTTTCCGCTTTATTATTTTAACTGCAATCCGAACTGGTTGACCAGCCTGAACAAGTACGAAGGACTGATTTTCAGTTGCCGGGCCGCTTCCGCTTTGTTGTTGTCCGATTTCGAAAGTGCTTTTACAATCAATTGCTTTTTAAAATAATTTATGGCCTCTTCAAAAGATTCCGATGGAAAAGATTCAATATCCGCTTGTCCCCGGATATTCAGGGGCAGGTGTTCTGCCTGAATTTCCGTATCTTTGGCAAGATTGACTGCCTTTTCAATGACGTTTGCCAATTCTCTGACATTACTATACCAGTCATGGTGCACTAAAATTTCCAGCGCCTGTTGACTGAATTGAGCAGCCGCCTTGCCCATTTTTTGTGCATATAATTTCAAGAAAAAATCCGCCAGTAATGGAATGTCTTCCTTGCGCTCCCGCAACGGCGGCAGTTGAATTTCGAAAACGCTTAAACGGTAATAAAGGTCCTCTCGAAAATTATTTTCCGCAATGGCTTCCTTCAGGTTGTTGTTGGTGGCGGCAATAATTCGGATATCGATATTGATGTTCTGTTTGCCTCCAACGAGGCGGCCTGAGTCGCGATGATGTACATCAGTTTTTGATCGTTTTCTGAAAATTGTGCGGAACCGCAATTATTGAAAAGGTTGATCCTTCAGCATCATAACCCTCCGGTAAATAAATTTGCATAGGCTGGATCCTGTTGAGTGCCGGACTGAAAAACGATGTGTCGATCATTGTCCCTGCTGCGAAAGTGATACCTGCTTGAAAAAAACCGCAGTCACCAGGACCGCCATCAGTAAATTTGAAAAGTGTTTCATGGTAAACCTCCTTTTTGTGGTTAAATTCTGTCAGAGGTTATACAATAAAGGTGCCAAACTCTTGAGAAGAATAAAACAAAAAGGAGGGCGTTATGTAAAATTAGAATAAATATATGCTTAATTGATATTTTTATAAAAAGATGATCGATTTCTTGAAGAATATAATTCTACATTTGTACACGCTTTGGATTTTTGACCGTGTACAAATGTAGATGGTTGATTGCGGCAGGATATATTTTATGACTCTCTATTGAAGCAGCAACATTTTTCTACCTTCAATAAAGGATTCCGCTTTTATTTGATAGAAATAGATTCCTGAAGATGCTTTTTGTCCGGAAAAATCCCTGCCATCCCAAATGATATTATGATACCCAACATTTACTTTTTCATTGACGAGTGTCCTGATTTCTCTGCCCAATGTGTTATATACTTTAATCATAACATGACATGATAGCGGGAGTTCATAATGTATCGTGGTTTCCGGGTTAAAAGGATTGGGATAATTTTGGGAAATTGCGAATTTTTCCGGGATAGTTATGAATGATTTATTACCAACAGCCGTTGCATCGTCAGAGGTTGTAAAAGCAAAATGTTGATTGCACTCCGTACTATCGCCGTCGCTGTCAACAGCGGTCACCTGCCAATAATAAGTCAAAGCTTTTTCCAAATCGCCGGTTATGTTGAAAAAAGTATCGGACGTCACAAAAGTTGTCGGCATATTAAAAGAATTGTTCGTGTCGATAAATAAGGTATAATTTATGGGATCATTATCGATATCACTTGATGAATGCCAGCTCAAAGCCGGATTGAGAGTATCTACAACGGCACCATCGCCGGGTAAAAGCAGGTTAAATGGAGACGGTGAGCTGTTTATAACAATTAAACGCCCATCAAAAGTCGTTGCGAGAGGATTTCCTTCATTAAAAATTGTTTTTTCCAGGTGAATCGCTGTTGAATCACCTTTGCGGCCTGATACATTAAAGTTTATTTGGAAAAGAACACCGCTCCCATTTAAAGCCAAAGATCCTGCGCTGGCAATTGATAACTGTCCGGGAACAGCACTGCTATACGTTGGCTCTCCCCAGGATTCGGCAATTGTTCCCTGAGCGCTCACCTGAGGAGATTCCAAGACGGCCGGGTCATAATGCAAAATTATACCGACTGACATGATATCCTTTTCAGAAACATCATCCACATTTATTGGAATCGTAATTTGCGAAAGGTGTTTTACGACAGCGTCGGGAATGGTGACGTTGACGTTTTCAATCACTTCCCTGACGGCAAAGTGACCGTCTGCGGTCATGGTATATGGCTCACCTTCGTTCGTCAACGCATTCTTGAAATGGATGACAGTTGAATTTCCAGGATCTCCGATTACTGTAAAGTCAAAATAAACCAGTGGCCCGCTTCCTGATAGTGCTGTGGTACCGGCCATACCCATTGTCACTTGTCCGGGAAAAATATTAAAAGTCGGATTTCCCCAAAATTCTGCTATTGTACCATTCGTGGATACGTTTTCAGCCGTTAAAATGTTTGGATCAAACGTTATCGCAAGACCGACCGAGAATATATTTTTATCGGTCACATCATCGGCATAAACGGGGATGGTAATTTTGGAATTTTTATATGCGGATGTGTCGGGGATTGTATAATGTACAGTATCGTTGAGTACCTGCTCGGTCTCGCTGAAAAATGATTTTTTTTCAACGGGCATATGGTCAGGATTCGGCCCGATCTGTGCAAAAAGATTGCCAAAAACAAGTATTAATCCTGTTATAATGAGCGTTAATTTTTTCATTTTTTCACCTTTGTTAAATAAAAATCTCTTTGGAAAGAATATATATTGCTCTTTTTTCGTTTTATCCAATTGGCCTGACCTCAACCGGTTGCGGCAGGCCAATTGGAAAAAACGTCAATACGGTTATAAAATTATTTTGTTATAACCATTTTTTTGCTTTGTACAAGATTTGCCGTTTGAATTCGATAGATATATACGCCGGAGGAGACTCTCTTTCCGTTAAAATCTTTGCCGTCCCATAAAATTTCGTGATAACCGGCTTCTTTATCTTCATTTACGAGCGTTGAGACCTCTTGACCGAAAAGATTGAAAATTTTTAACGTCACTTTGCTTTTTTCAGGCAATTGATATTTAATTGTCGTTCGTGGATTAAATGGATTGGGATAGTTCTGCGACAGCTTAAATTTTGCCGGAAGTGATGTCTGTAATTTGAGAAAAGACTCCCGGATAAAAACGTTATGGCTGCCGTCGTTAACGCACGCATCCTGAATTGATAATGGATCATCGATATTTATCGAGTTTTTCAAGACCTCGAATGTGATATTGACAATCGCGCCGGACCGGTCAAGAGGTTTGCTTGCCGCAAGTGCTATTTTGACCTTGTCGCCGTCTTTATTATGAGCAAGTGAGTAATCAGAAGTCAATTCTGTCGTTGAGACATTGACGACTTTTAGTGATTTCGAATCATATTTTACAGTCATTCCTGCCGAAATAAAACCGTTTGAATTATCGACAACGACGGGTACGGAAAATAATTTTTCTTGTTTCCAGCAAATATCTCCCAGACTCAAGGTGATTGAGTTGGATGCGGCGTTCAGCGACGAGGCCGTTAAACTTGAAGGACTCCAATTACCGCTTGGATCCCCATAGATGATTCCTACAAAATCCTGCTTGTCTTTACTGGATTGTAAAGGTTTATAGGTTTTTTGGTGCGGGGCATTTGCCCAATTTGTGTCATTAATATTATAGCTTTCAGGCACAAAGGTCCAAAAGTAAGAGGATTCCCCCATGACCTCAAAATCAGGAACCAGGCCGACCCAATATTGCAAAATATATGATGCATCATAAGGTGTGAGCTCACCGTTTCCTGAAACATCGCCGGCAATTTTTTGGTAGGGTGTAAAATCGGCCACGCCGACATAATTTTGAAGCACCAGTGAGGCATCGTAAGGAGAAATGGCATTTTCCGGCACATCTTCCTTGTCTGGCTTGACGGTATAATTTCCCCACAATAAATCTGAGAATTCATAATTGCCATCCACCCCAGTCGTTGATGTTAAATTTGCATTGCCTGTAAGCGATACGATAACTTCATTAACCGGCAGTTTGTTAAAGTGATATTTGATGTTACCTGAAATAGATATGCCCTCTGCCGTAAAGAGTCCATCTACCGGAGTTGCATGCGGTTCACCTTCATTTAACAGGACATTGGCAATGTGCAGCGGAGCGGTATCGCCATTGGATGCGGATGGATTGACCTGGTATTTGATAAATACCAAAGCTCCTGAACCATTTAATGGTGTTGTACCTGACATTCCAATGATGATTTGTCCATTATTGATTCCCACCGTCGGATTTCCCCAGCTTTCTGCGATACTTCCGGCAGTAGAAGCGCTTATGGGCGTTAAAATATTGGCATCTGTCTGTACCGTCAGGCCAACCGAATAAATCCCTTTCCCTGTTGCATCTTCGATCATGACCGGGACATCAACAACACTGCCGGGACCGGCGGATTTGTTGGGAATTGTTACAATAGGGCCTGAATCGAGTAACTTGGCTTCGCCAAACAGACTGGCATCCCGCCATGAAAAATCATCATCGCCCCACCATTTTATCAAATGATCACGCATGCCATAATCATTATCATTGTCATTTGTCTGGACTTCAAAACCGAATACATTATCCACTTGCGGGTCTATTTTTAAATCCTGCATTGGAATGGCGACTTCCATATCCCAGCCGCCGGGAATATCCTGTTTTTGCAAGACGATACCTGAAGCATCAAAATCCCACTCAGCCCCAAATTCAAATCCATACCCTAGATTTCCGTCGTTTATATCCTGCCATGAGTCGAAATTGTAATTAAATCTCATCTGAATGTCATCGACACCATCATAAGGTGCATTCGCGCCTTTGCTGTTATCCGCATCCCAATAGAGTTCAAAGCCGTCAAATTGCCAATAGTCTGTGTTTGTATTTGTTGAAATTTTATCATCCTGAGTATGATAAAACAAATAAATATTATCCTCATCCCACATCATCCGGAGACTGCTGGATAGATCGGCCTGGTTATCAGGAGGTGTTCCCGACTCAGGACAGGTGTTTGAAATGGGCATATTTTTTGCTTCATCCCATAACGCATCCAGTTGGCCGTCAATATTTGGCGGATTATATGTGTATTTAACCGGAAAAAACGTATCCTTGTCCGATTCAAACAGTTTGATGTAACTGTCTATCCAGCTCCCCCAATATACTCTTCCCCCGTCACCGCTGAGAATGGTTATTCTCAATTCAACTTCATCATTTGCTTTGGCATCCGGTTTTATGCCGTAAATAAATCCGCTTCGATAGGCGAATGATGATACTGAAACCCAAATGGTTTTTGACGCGACAACCTGACCTCCAATTAATATTTCCAAATTGAAATGTGTGGAACCCATACTCGCCAGATTTAACCTGTAATAATACCAGTTCCCAAGCAAGGGAATATCATTCGCTTTCAGGAAATAGTTTTTCCATGTTTGGCTGCCGTTATACCAGATCGGTTGATAACTGCTGCCGTCATTCTGCTGTGTTTTGCCAAGGTGACCGTCAACATCACGTAAATAGAGTTTTAACTCTTGTTGTGCGGTCATGCTTGGGTCGTCCGGCGACTCAGCCGTCGAATTGCTTTTTGGGGTTTGAAAAATTGATCGAGCATGATCGAATTGTTGTAAAGATTGCAGTGTTTGAGCTTGAATAACTCTTGTAAACATGACATTTACTATTATGCCTACCATTAAGGTGCACGTAAAAAACAGAAAATGGCTTTTGTTGTGTCTCATTGGAAAATCTCCTTTTTTATTTACTGATGGAATATACCTGTTTGTGGTAATAATCCTTATTTAGAGAGTATAATATATATTCTCACCTGAAATGAAATTCATAGATTCGATTCACATTCCTTATGTTCAAATTTTATATAAATCAGACCATAAGGATGTCCGAATACTATTAAAATATTTCCATGTCAAGAAAAACAATGGGAGTAAAATATTAGTCTTTCCTATGAAATCCCGCCCATAAAGTCTGTCCCAATAAGAAAAATTATATAAAAAATAATGTAAAAAGCAAGAAAAAAGAGGGGGATCTGTAATATCTCAGTTATGGGTGGAAGGTGCGACGCACCGGCTCTCGACATCTGTCAAAATTTTAAAATTACATATATTTGGCAA
>JAFGEC010000612.1 GCA_016931775.1 Candidatus Zhuqueibacterota bacterium
GTCATTATTTTTCCAGGCAGCACCAAACAGATTTCACCATATGCTGATGCCATCCTGTTTTTATCTCTGATCAGCGGTCGAAATCCAAATGTCCTCATAGGTGAACAGGTCGTTGCCGCACCTATTATAAAATCCATTGGTTTGGAAGCAATCGGAACGGCGTACATGTTTATTGAATCGGGCAACGTAACGTCTGCTCAATTTGTGAGTGATACCCGGCCCATCCCGAGGGAAAAACCTGACATAGCTATCGCGCATGCTCTGGCGGCCGAATATCTGGGCATGAAGATTATTTATCTGGAGGCCGGGAGCGGTGCCAAATATTCCGTACCCGAGGAACTCGTTGCGGCGGTTAAAAAATACGTTTCCGTACCACTGATCGTTGGGGGAGGTATTCGAACTCCTGATGAGGCGCGTAAAAAAGTGTTGGCAGGTGCTCATTTTGTTGTAACCGGCAATGTTCTGGAGAAAAACAGGGATCCGGGCTTGATTAAAGCTTTTGCTGATGCTATTCATGTTGGGGAAACTGCAGCGAATAATGATTGATCCGTTTAACGAGGAAAGCACGGCCGGTTTATGAAATATATTGATATTCATTCGCATGTTCTGCCAGGTATTGATGATGGCGCCGAGAATTGGGATGTTTCTTTGGAAATGCTTCGACAAGCGGAACAGGATGGTATCGAGGAAGTCATTTGTACTCCCCATATACTCTCCCAGAGTGATTTTGACCGTGAAGAAGAAATTTTGTCACTGCTTGGTGAATTAAAAACAAGGGCAAGGGAAACCGGGATTACTATACGCATGTATCCCGGATCAGAGCTCTATATTCAACCTCACTTTCAATTGGAGAAAAAAATCGCAACTCTGGCTCAAAACGGACGTTATTTTTTAATTGAATTTTCCATGAGTATGATTCCCGATTTTGTGGCAAAAAAGTTTTTCGAGCTGATACTGGACGACAAAACACCTATTATTGCGCACCCGGAAAGAAATGCCTCGGTTCTCAGTCAGCCCGATAAGGCGTTATCACTGGTTCAGCGAGGGGCGTTATTACAGATAAATGCCGGCAGTTTGCTGGGCCGATTCGGCAAAAATGTCAAAGACGTAGCGCACAAACTGCTGGACGCAAATATCGTACATTTTATTGCCTCCGATGCCCATGACGCTAAATCCAGACCGTTAAAATTATCCGCAGCCTTTCATTACGTTCAGGAAAATTGGGGACCCGAGAAAGCGCGGTTGCTTTTTTACGATAATCCGAAAAAGATGTTATCAGCACAGGATATTGATATGGGGCCGATACTTCCTTTGGAATACAGAAAAAAATTTTCATTCAAAAACACATTAAGTATTTTTAAAAAACAATAAGCAACGGAGTGACGTAGCAGTTGTCCCTTTTGGAACGCGTAAAAAATCAATTTGTCGAGAGCATTCAGGTGAAACGCCAGGTTCTTGAGAGAGACGCCGGTAAAATTGTTCAAATCGCCCAGGCGATGATCGACAGTCTCAGAGGTGGCGGGAAATTATTAATATGCGGTAACGGCGGCAGCGCGGCAGATGCGCAACATTTTGCAGCGGAGATGGTCGGACGACTTAACTTTGACCGTGACGCTCTGCCAGCGATTGCCCTGACGACAGACACCTCGATATTGACGGCACTTGCCAATGATTACTCGTTCGATCATGTGTTTAAAAAACAGGTCGAGGCTTTTGGCGCGCCCGGTGATATTTTTATTGGTTTGAGCACAAGTGGTGAATCAAAAAATGTAATCAATGCTATGGTTGCCGCCCGGGCTAAGGGAATGAGGACAGTTTCGCTTTTGGGTAAAAATGGCGGTGAAATGTTAGAGTTGTCCGATTTTGCCATCGTTGTCCCCTCCTTTATTTCACAGCGTATTCAGGAGACACATATTACAGTGATCCACGTATGGTGTGATATTATAGAGGATACTTTGTTTTCAAAATAGAATGTAAAATTTCTAATAAACAGTTTACGGTGTACTTTGAGTTTTTTAAATCCTACAATTTTATTCGGCCTGGCTGCTGCTTCTCTGCCTGTTTTGATCCATCTTTTTACACGCACAAAGTCCAAGACAGTCTTATTCAGTTCCTTAAATTTTTTACGTGAACTCGAGCAGCAAGCCATAAAAAGAGTAAAATTACGCGAAATACTTTTACTCATTTTAAGGACCTTGATTATTATATTTATCGTATTGGCATTTGCCCGCCCCACATTGCGTGGCTCCATGACCGGATTTGCTGGCGGTAATGCCCGTACGAGTGCGGTGGTTGTACTAGATAATTCTCTCAGCATGAGCCGGTCGAAAGAAGGGCGAACGCTGTTTTTCACGGCAAAAATTATAGCAAATGAAATCGCTGATAATATGGTGCCAGGTGATGAATTATACCTTGTTACCCCTGACGATACGACAAAAGATCAGAGATCCTTTCATGATTTCGAAATGTTCCGTCAGGCTGTGGAACGGACGGAAATGGTCTATCATAAAATTGATTTGTCGGCAGCGTTTATTTATGCTCAACATCTTTTAAAGAGATCACCAAATATTAATAAAGAGTTATATGTCATTTCAGACTTTCAGCAAACCACTTTTCATGATTCCGTGATTTCTGTCGGCCCGGAGCGTATTTTTGCTTTTCCACTTGAACACGGAAATGTGACAAATTTGTCTGTAAAACAGGTAACTTTAAGTTCTACTATTTTGGAAAAGGATAAAATGATAGAACTTGAAGCCATCGTTGCTAATTATAATAATCTTGATGTGAATGGAAAACTGGCGCTTCTTGATGTGAATAATGAAAAAGTTGCACAATCGACCTTGCATGTTGAGAAAAATTCCTCTCCTGTTGAAAAATTCAAGTTCATTTTAAAAAATACCGGTATGATCCCCGGTTTTATACAACTGGAGGATGATGATCTGAATTTTGATAACTGTCGATATTTCACTCTTTATGTTCCAAGGCAACTGACCGTCGGACTGGTCGGGAAAACTGATGTTGATATCGACTATGTGGAAATGGCACTTTTACCTGACTTGTCTGAAAAGTACAAAATTGAAAAATTTTATCCGGACAATCTTCCATATATACAAATCGATCAATTAGATGTTCTTGTCCTTTCCAACTTGTCTCAATTGAGTGATTTATTTGTGGAAAAATGTACGGATTTTGTTGCCAATGGCGGAGGGGTTTTATTAGCATTGGGTGCGAATACGGATATTCGAGATTACAACAACGGATTGTTAAAATCGCTCGGCCTTCCACAGCTGATTTCAACCATCGGCTCCATACAATCGGACAGCGCTTATTTTTCCATCGGTAAAATTGATTTTTCACATCCTGTTTTTTCAGGTGTATTTAATAATGAATCTCAGTTTTCTAAACCTCAATTTTGTTTTGCTCTCCGATCAGAAAACGCAGCAGATGCCATAAATATTATGCAGTACAGTGACGGTTCACCATTTATATATGAAAAAAAATTCAACCAGGGATCGATTATTGTTTTTACTTCCGGATTTGACCTTAAAATTTCCGATTTTACCCATAAGACAATTTTTGCGCCGTTGATTCATCAGAGCATCAACTACCTGGGCACCTTTCATACCAGCCGGACCGGACACCTTTTAGTTGGAGATGAAATTCGGTATAAAATACCTTCAGAACTGGTGGAACATAATCTGCTTATGCAAAGGCCCGATAATCGAAGTGATAAAATACAACCGGAAATTCAATCATCCGGTCCCTGGATATATTATAATGATACCGGTGATCCTGGTTTTTACACGCTTTTTTCCAATGAAACGCCCCTTGCACTATGGGCAGTAAACATCGCTGCAGAAGAGTCGAATTTGACTCGTGTACCGAATTCCGAGTTAACGGCAAGATACGCCATGACGGTAATCAGCCCTAATATGGACCTTAAAAGTAAAATTTCCGCTTCCCGATTCGGAACGGAATTATGGAAACATCTGGTTTTTATCGTCGTTATTTTGTTGATAGCTGAAATGTTCATCTATCGGGAATCCGGTGAGGTATCGGATTTAAATTCAACATAGGAGCTTTTTTGTATTACAACAAGATCGAAAAACGTGAACGGGCTGTTATTGTCGGTGTCGTTCATGATGAACAGAAAAGATGGATGGTAGA
>JAFGEC010000007.1 GCA_016931775.1 Candidatus Zhuqueibacterota bacterium
ATCGAGAACGTGATCGATCCCTACATCGAGCTGACGGAAACCAAGAACAATAAAAAGCGGCTGATCCCTTTAAACGACGACATGATCGAATTGCTGACGAGTTTACCCAAAAGCGAGGATGGATATGTTTTCCAGAGCATGCATGGACAGCGATTGTCCGATACCAAACATGCCTGGAAAAACACCATGATTCGCGCCGGCATTGTGGATTTTAAATTCCATGATCTCCGGCACACTTTCGCGTCGCACTTTGTCATGAAGGGCGGTGACCTGTTGACCCTGAAGGAAATACTGGGCCACAGCACCATGAAGATGGTGGAACGTTACGCTCACCTGGCGGCGGCACATAAAAGGCGGCAGATCAACCTGCTCAACGGCACGTTCACGACCCCCCGCCTATCTGCCACCTCGGTGAAATTGGCGGTAAACAGCGACACAAAAAGTAACCTAAATTAAATAAAAACAACCCGGGAATGCACGGCGACCTGGTGGCGCCCGCGGACTTCAAATCCGTTGTGAGGCAGTGCTCCTGTCTTAGGTGGGTTCGATTCCCACACATTCCCGCTTTGATACCGCCTAATTTTGGGCGGTTTTTATTTTATACATTTGATCGGCTCAAAATCCTTGATATAAAGCCAGGTGTTCATGCGGTCGCTAAATAGGAATTTACATTAAAAGGTTATTCTCATTAAGGGGCATTTCACGTTGCATGCTGAAACAACTGACGAATATTGATAAACACCATCTACAAACTTTTAATGGTTTTAAATGTATAGCCCGGAGGTTCACCATTGGCCTTTCCACCGAATCAAATGAAAATTTTATCCGAAAGCCAGATATCCCGGAGCGACCGTAAGAATCCACTGGCGACAAATACAGGCAGATTATTTTCATACGGGATAGCATAGTCACTTTTGATCACATCCACTCTTTCAACATTCCGGAGAGAACTTTTGTGGTCAGGTACATTGCCGCCGATAATAATAAGCGTGGTTAATTCCAGATCATTATCCCACCATAACCAGTAATTATTGTGAGGTGACAGCACCGGGGGGAGAGGGTATAAACAGCGGAAATAATCCATAGCGCCGGCCTCGCCATAATTGTGGGCATAAACGGCAGTAGTGGATTTTACGGAATCGGGCAGGCTGGTGTACACCCGAGAGACTGTAGCGGCCATGTTCTCCCAGCCGTGCATATCGGCATAAAACTGCGGCAATTGAGAGAGGTCATGACTTTCGGTATTTTCGGGAGCGATACCGATCTTTTGAGAATAACTGATAAAATCCTCAACCGGCAAAACAGCGATGGCAAAAGGAGCAACCAGCACACCTATCACAAGTAAAACCGCGGGGAAAACATATTTCAGCCATACCAGAGATCGTTTTTTGAACCAAATCTCCAACAGGACAGCTCCACCGGTAAATAGTGCAGGATAGGCCGGTCCGAGATATTCGGATTTGCTGTGCCAGTTGACGACAAGGATGATGAGAGTTGATACAAAAATAACAGCCAGGGACATATATTTGCGACCCGATTTATGGATGAAAAAGTATCCGAGTCCCACCAGCGCCAACAACAATCCCATAGGCATTATCAACAGGATCTGTGCGCTCAAAAATTCGACCGGCGTTAAACCGTTGTACTTGTACTGTGTGGCGTTGTGCATAAATTCAAGATGGGCCAGATCATGGGTGAGGTTCCAGATAATAAACGGCGCAAACAAGATAAAGGCGATACCAGCGGCCAGCCAAGGCCAGGGCGTTCTGAGATTTTTTCGCAGTGGCGACAAAATGATACTTGCAGCGAGGCCGAATCCCAGCCATAAAACACCCACTTTGTTGAGCAGCCCCAGTCCCAGGACGACACCCAAGAGAATCCAGTGAATTGGTTTATTTTTCTGTAAGAGACAAACGAATATATATGCGGCCAGACTCCAAAACAACCAGTCAAAGCAGTTCATAGAATATATTGAACACATGGCCAGATGGACTGGTGCGACAACGAGTGCCAGGCAAGCTAAAAATACAGCCCACGGACCTCCATGAAGACGTTTTGTGATCAATCCGGTGATGCCGACCGTACAGGCGGCGACCAAAGCTGGTAAAAGTCGTAGAGCAAATAACGAATCCCCAAATACCAAACGGTTGAGAGCTAAAAGGAAAATAGACAGCGGCGGCTGATCTACATATCCAAAAGCCGGATGATTGCTGCAGGCGATATAGTAGAATTCATCGCGAAATATACCGTATCCGGCAAAAAGGTTGGTATATAAATGAATTGCGAGTTTGGCAACCGCCATAATAAAAATAATGGCTACAATCGATCGGTCGGATTTTTGTCGGATCATGTGAATCCTCCATTTTTTATACACATACGTAAAAAAAAGATCATTGTTCCTATGAAACCGCTATTGGGAATAATTTGTCCGAATGTTTGGTTATAAAAAGTAGTACTCATTGAATAATCATGTTAATTTATTGAGGGAAAAATGAACAAAAACGTTGGTAATATTGACAAACTTTTAAGAATGATTATTGGTATTGTGATCGTTGCTGTTGGACTATACTACAAGTCCTGGCTGACTGTTTTAGGTTTTATTCCATTGGTTACTGCCGTTGCTGGTTGGTGTCCGTTGTATGCACTGTTTGGTATAGTGACCAACCGGAAACAAAAAACCGTTTGATCAATTTTCAGACAGAAAAGGCAAAAGATTATTCTTTTGCCTTTTTTTATATTGAATTCCTGATGTATGATTGATATATTATAAAATAATATCAACCAAAATACGGGAAAAGATTGATCAATTACATTTTGTTATTTGGTGTGGGCTGTGCGGCCGGATTTATAAACGTGAACGCCGGCGGCGGGTCGTCGTTGACGCTTCCGGCACTGATTTTTATGGGATTGGATGCGGCTTGTGCCAACGGCACCAACCGTATTGCACTGCTCACGCAGAACATTTCAGCGATTTGGTCATTCCGCCAGGAAAAGTTTGCCGAATTTAAAACCAGTTTAAAATACGCACTTTTCACCATACCCGGCGCCGTTTTAGGTGCCGTTACTGCGGTTCATATCGACGATGAATTGTTTAAAAAGATCCTGGGCATCGTAATGATCGGGATCATCATTACACTCATCATACCTAAGAGCCGTGAAAAAGGCCGGCGGGTTCCGGAATGGTTCATCTATCCTGCGCTGATTATTATCGGATTTTATGGCGGCTTTATCCAAATGGGAGTGGGATTTTTATTCATGGCGGCGCTGACCATGATTGTCGGACTGGATCTGATACGTACAAACATGCATAAAGTTTTTATTGTCTTGATATACATGATTCCCTCCATTGCGATATTTGCCTGGACAGGAAACGTTCACCTGATTTATGGATTAACACTTGGGGTTGGAAACGCGGTGGGTGCCTGGTGGGGAGCAAAACTGGCGGTTAAAAAGGGCGAAAAAATCGTACGTATGGTACTGGTGGTTGCGATGGTATTTATGGCGTTCAAGTTGCTGGGGATTTACTAGAGAATGGGATTTGTATATTTAAAAAAATCGAACAAAAAGCTTGACCTTTACCATAAAATTTTTATTTTGTAAATACTGCCTGC
>JAFGEC010000613.1 GCA_016931775.1 Candidatus Zhuqueibacterota bacterium
TTATCAGACTGGATCAACAGGATAAACTGGATATGAGAATATGGATTTTTTTCTGATTTTTTATCCAATAGATCCATCCTGTTGATCCTGTCAAAATCCAAATATTTTTCAAATTAGTTACAAAACCGGTGTTTAAATAATTCATATAAATAAGGTCTGTAAGTTATTAAATTTCAATAGGTGTTTTTTTAAGGTTGACGGCTATACGTTCAGCGGGACAGATTTTAAGAAAAAGTTTTATTTGGAATTTTTAATATAGTCTGTTTTCTGCTCTATGAATTCTGGTTTTATTTTGTAACCACTAAGAATTAAACCGCAAAATTAATACCGGTCACAATTTTTTTGTTTTTCCCTTTTAATCATGATTTCGTTTGTCTAATTTATAATAATAGAGTAAAAATTTTTGGAGAGAATCCAATGAGAAATGTCATATTTATTGGTATTTTGTTGATATTTTGTACGTCCGTTACGTCCGCCACATACAATGTCAGTACACCGGCCGAATTACTGGCGGCTCTCGATGATGTTATACCGGGTGATGAAATTTTACTACACGACGGCACCTATAATTTGCCTTTGAATCAATTTGCTTTTGCCGTATATACGAATAACGTCATTATCCGGAGCCAGTCCGGCAGCCGGGATGCGGTTATAATAAACGGCTGGGGAATGTATGCGAACGGGCATCACGGATTTTATGTTGGTGCCAACGACGTCACCATTCGTGATCTGACCATACAAAACGTACGTTATCACTGCATTCAGACGGATTTAGAAGTTGACGGATTGACTGTGATCAACTGTGTATTGCGCGATGCCGGCGAGCAGATGCTAAAAGTGCCGGGCGACGGGGCAACCAATTTTTCCGAGGACGGATATGTAGAGGGCTGCCTGTTTTATTATACCGCCGGAATCGGTCCGCGTGATTATATCGGCGGAATCGATTGTCACAATTCCAGGAACTGGATCGTCAAAAACAATATTTTCAAGTACATCATCAGCCCGGGCGGTGGTGTCGCCGAGCATGCCATCCACTTTTGGCGGGAATCCGAGGGTACGATGAGCGATGGCAACCTGATCATCGACTGTGACCGGGGCATCGGCTACGGTCTGGGCACCAGCTCGCATGTCGGCGGTGTGATCCGAAATAATATCATTTACCATCGCGGTACTAATCCCGGTGCTTTTGCCGATGTGGGCATCGGCCTGGAAACCGCTCCCGATGTAAGAGTTTACAATAACACCATTTATTTTGAAAACACTTACCCCAACGCCATCGAGTACCGTTTTTCCGCCACCAGCAACGTGTACATCGGCAACAATCTGACCAACAAAGACATTCGACTGCGGGACGGCGCCAGTGGTACCCTGTCGAACAATATTGAAAACACCATTATATCCGCCTGGTTTGCCAGTACGGATCCTGCGGACCCGGTCGATGAATTTTTGCACATCAAAGATGAAACTATCACCCAGGTCATCGATCAGGGAACGGCGGCGATTCCCGGAATTCCGTCGCCGTTTTACGATTTTGACGGCGATACACGTCCGCAGGGAGGCGGCATCGATATCGGTGCGGACGAATATGCTGTTGCCGGTATGGTAAACGTAAATTATGATTTCCCGGCCGAGGGCTGGTATATGGTTTCGCTGCCGGGGACGGCGGCCGATATGAACGTATCCGGTTTGTTCCCCGGTGCCTGTCAAAATGAAGCGTATTTGTATGTGAACGATGCCTACCAGACGGTGACCGCCATGGAGACCGGTCACGGATATTGGCTGTATTTTGAAGATCCCTCGACCGCGTCATTTGATGTGGTGCCCATTCAGCAATACAGTCTGGCATTGGCTCAGCGGGGCTGGCACATGATCGGCGGTGTTATTTCGGATGTGGATGCTTCAAGTATCACGTCCGTTCCCGCTGATGGATTTTATCAACCTGTTTTTATATATGAAAACGGGGGGTACGTTGCTACGGAAACTGTAGAGTCACAGGGTGCCTGCTGGCTCGCTGCGGCGGGGCCATGTACGATTACCGTCACCTCCGATGCGCTGTTAAAATCCGCAGCAGGTGCGGTTGGTGCCGCGCCGGATACCTTCTGGGGCGGACCACCGCCGCCACCGGAAATAACGGATATTTCCAATTCACCGGTTTCCCTGCCGGCAAAGTTTGAACTGGAACAAAATTTCCCCAATCCGTTTAATCCTCATACAACCATTCGCTATTCGTTGGCGCAGGCCGGGAGAATCACGCTGGAAATTGTCAATTTACAGGGAGAGAGGGTTATTTTTCTGGTGAACGGGGAGCAGAATGCCGGGGATCATGTTGTATTTTGGGACGGATCTTTTGCGCCTTCGGGAATATATTTATGCCGGATGGTATCGGGTGAGCAGAGCCGGGTGATCAAGATGGTGCTGGTGAAGTGAGCTGCTGTACAAACTTTGATAAATTCTTCTGTGATTCCCATTGATTCATCGCGCAGAGTCGCCGGGACGCAGAGGGTACATAAAGGATCGTCAAAGATCCTGAATTTCCCCTAATTTTTAAAAAAACAAATAATAAAAACCTACTCTTTCATCCTATTGTCCAGTTAAAATCCCTGCGCCTTCCCGGCTCTGCGCGAGGTTAAAAAGAATCATACAAAAGAGTAAAAAGCCAGGTTGAATGCTTCGACATACTTGTAAATTCAAATAAAATTTTAGGTTACCTTGATGGAAAAAAAGCTTGAATATATATTGAAAATTTTATAAATTAAAGATTGTAAAATTAATGGCGCCCATAGCTCAATTGGTAGAGCATCTGACTCTTAATCAGCAGGTTCTGGGTTCGATTCCCGGTGGGCGTACTAAAAATAACAACACGTTAGGCCCGCTTTTTAAATGGATTTTTTAACAGGCTGGGCAGTAACTAAAATTTTACCTTTAGTGTCTTGTTCCGATTTGAAAAACCTGGAATAAGATTGGAATTTTCCTATTACCTACATCAAAAACCCATCCTGAAAATACTCACTTTAAACAGTCCCCAAAGCTTTTGAGAAAAAAATCCCAATTCACCCCACCATCCTCCCATTAACTCCTGTCCACCTAAAGAAGAAAATCCGCAAGCTCCTTTACCGTTTGCAACTCGGCTATAAACTTTTAAGCACATTTTCGCGAACAGAGCCCCCAATAAAAGTCGTTGCCGTCTTTTCTTACCGGGGAATCCGCCGCAGGGATACCGGCACAGATCTGGTGGTCATTTTTCAACATTTCCAGGATGTTCCTTTTTATAAATCAAATATTCTTCTCTTACTTTGAGAATTTTCGAAAACCGTCTGGCCATGGCATATGACAGCAGACGACGGCCGTTTTCGTAATCGCTGATCATATTTTGGCGGATACCGAGTTTTTCGGCCAATTGGAATTGGGTCAAACCGGCTCTGAGACGGGCGCCTGCGAGGAGGTTGCCAACACGATTTTTTTCCATTTCTTTCCAAAATTCGGTGTCTTCGATCGCAACAAGTTCTTCTGCGTTATCCTTTGTAAGAATTTTTACTTCATATTTTTTACGAATCCAGTCAACCAACTCATCCACATTTTCTCCGTTCAGTGATATCTCAATAGGGGGCTTTTTCACGAGAACCAACATAATATACCTCTATTTCTATTTCATCTTTATTATTTCTCCAGCAGGCAACGTACCGATAGGTTAGATGACAATGATACTCATTTTTTCCGAGTTTTGAAAAATTTTGCCATCCCTTTTGTATCGGGCCATCATTTTTAAGGTCCAGAATTAAAAGGTAAAAAAGTTTTCGTACATTTTCCGGCAAATTTGTTACATGACGTACAATTCTTTTTAATCGCGAGAATTTAAGTAAAATCAGGTAATTGGCTCTTTTCAAAACCCAAAAAAGTAATACTTTAATCCAAACGACATCAGAATCCCCGAATTATTCACCTCAGGTGTTTTTTCTTCCCAATAGGCTGGGTATGATTCTTCATCCTCGGAAAATTGCCAGTCGTTGGCGCGAAAACCCAGGCGGTATCCGGCAACGGTGAAAAAATCAAAACGCTGGGATATGGGAAATTCGAGCATCAATCCCAGGTATGATGAGAAAAGGACGGTATTGACGATTTCACCGGTATCGTCTTTTTTAAACGGCAGATCCAGATCAAGGCCCAGACGTAGACCCAGGTCGTATTTGGAGCTGTTCAAAAACCGCCACAGTCCGAAGGCGCCGAATCCAAAACCGTAATCGTTTTCCCATTTAGAGTCCGTCACCCGCATGAACTGTATCCCCAGGCCCCAGTCAAATTTTCCGATGGGATCCGCGGTAATTAAAAAACCGACGTTCAAATAGTCATTCGTTGCCGGGGGGATAATGTGAAGCTGCAGGGCGTGCACGGAAAAATTCTGTTCCACCGCCCAGCTGTCACTGTAAAGCTGGCGCCATTGGCGTAAAATGCGCAGTTGGCACGAATTTGTATCTACGGATGTCACCCGGGCAAAACCGGCACGTCCGCCGGATACAATCGTTCTTATCTCTTTAGTTATCCATTCTCTGTCGGGTTCCATTATCTCAAATGCCATGCCGCGGCGAATGCCGTTTTCCGTTCCCAAATTTATCTCGAACCGGCCGTTCCGGACGGTATCAAGGTCGGCTGAATACCAGTATATGCGTTTCAGCTCGCTGGTGACTTTTTCCCCCAGTCTGTTGAAAGCTTTGCGGTGTGACTTTTCAATATCCCCTCCGGTATAGGATACGCTAAATTTACAATCACCCAGCAGGTTTTGATTCTCGACATCGAAAAAATACGAGACCATCTCGATATGAGTGCGTACTTTTTTTGCCCTGGCGGCCGTCAGACTGTCCGGCTTGGGCGGAAGAATTTTTAATTCACCTTTTTTTTGTATTTCGGCCTGAATGTATTGTGCGTCGGTTATTATCAGGACTTCACCGATTTCATTTAAATCCATCCACTTTTTATCACGAAAAATATTTTCGTTATTGTAGGTGGCGGAATCGCAATAAATACCGACAAGTACATCATGCACGCCCAGTTGGTCCAAACGATCCTGGATAAAAACGGCAAGCTCGTCGATAAAGGAGTCCACCTTTTTTCCGGTTACAGGATCTTTTATGATAGGAGGCCGCGTATGCCATGTGAGAATGGAATCGGGCGTGGGGATTTGTAATCCCTGTGAAAAAAGACAGGACGGGAGAAAACACAGGATAAACAGTAATTTTTTCATATTATTACCATTTGAATTATTTTACAAACCTGTTAATATATAAATGAGTTTGCCGGCAAAATGTTCCTGTTTTTATATTCAGCAATTTTTAGCCACCGATCGGCACCAATTGAACACAGATTGTTAATAAACAAAGCTTTATATGATCCTAATGTAATTCGAGCACTTTTAAATAGAGTAAAAACAAGACAACCTATTTATTTTCCATTCCCCGAATGCAGTTTTCAATATAATAGCACACTGTTATGTGGAGCTAATGCTTTGACAGTTTATGAAACATCTCCAACAGCCGGTTTGTATCCCCAGCGACTTCCATGCCGCCGAACCGGCCTGTTTCACTGAAAAGAATCTTGTTTTCTTCATCAGTTATTTTTTTAAATGTAACATTTATCCGGGCATTTAATGTTTCAGTTATTCGCTCCGTCATACCCTCTATGGTTGGGGCGTGCAGCAGGCTTCCTTTATCACACTTTGCCTCGATTTCAAGTAACATGTTATTCTGGCGAATTTGAAAAAAAACGTTCATCCCGTCTAATTTAAATTTTTCCAGTTTGGCACCTGTATAAGTTGTAAAACGGTAAAGCTTCTTGTTATGCCAAAAGCCGATAATGTAACCCAAAAATGAAGAACGAATCCATGGAATGATGGCTAAAGAGGCGGTGAGGCTGGTCTCGGGTGAATTGAAATGATTGGATTGTAACCAAATCCAGGCCTTTGGAAACGAGGAACCCCAGTCCTTTTCGATGTATCCTCTGCCCTTGTAAAAATCTATAGCCTGATCGTTGACGCGTAAAAGCCCTCGCACGACATGATCCATACTCAACACACCGTGATAACATTCCATAAACGGCACCCAGCTATACCATCCCATTATTCCGGGCGCCCTGAAGGTGACCGGCCATGGAACAGGATTTTTAAATTCCAAGTTGCCTTTCATCGTCAATTCGCGTGAGACAATGTTTAATGTCATGTTTGTACCGGAGAACTGGCTGGAACCGATTCGAATGAAAAATTCATTTTGTGCTGCAGAGAAATCTTTCAAAGGATATTCTATGTAATGCGTCTTGTTATGCGTACCGTCAAAAATTTGTATAAAAGCATGCCCCTGTTTTTTGTTCCTAAATATACCGGGTATAATAGCAAAGACATTGTTGCCATCCTTGTCAACGATTTTATAGTACCAACCCTCAAAGTGCTGTTTACGGCTGTTTCGTCCCTGATAACTTGCGGGATTGAGTTTTCTTTTAAAGTAAGAAATCATGTTTGATGTCCTGGGATGTTGAGAACTCTATCACATAAATACAGAATTATCTGTTTTTGTCAAACCAACAACTTGGAAGGATTAATATATATCATTATATAATAAATATGTGAATTTTGCAAAAAGAAAATGATATTTTTGAGAAAATTTTTATTTTCTCTTGCTTTTCAGAAATTATTCACGTAATTGTTATAGTACGTGGTTTTTGAGTTTTTATCAATGAAAATTTTCGTCGAAGCCATCAATTGATAAAATATTCAATTCACGAAGTGAAATTCATGATTGAATCAATAACTTAAATGGTAACTTGTCATAAAATCGGAATGGTAAATGAAACAATTCGGCCTGATATATTTGTTATTGATATTATTTTTTTCCTGTCAAAATTCTACCGAGCCGGCCAGCAGAGAGAAACCGAATCCGGAGCAAAAATCTATTACTGAAACCGATTCGGCCGGTCGTTTTACCGGTTATTTTGACCATGAGGACTGGGTACCGCAAAATGTTTTTTTTGACAATTCAATTATGATAGAGCCCCATAATTGCATTCATTTTCTCGCAGATGAGGATAATCGCTGGGACACACGTATCATCGGATTTAAAAATTTGACATCGGTACCCTATCATTTATATTTCGACCGGCTCAAGGCGCCATTTAGTACCGGGCCGGAAAAGATCGAATTAGCGGCCGGTTCGGTGGATTCCATATCCATTTCGTTTTTTCTGGCTGAAGATCATGAAACCGATGTTCTGGACTCTTTAATTATAAAGAATCAAAACAAAAAAAGCGTCATTATAAGATTCTGGGGTTTAAAGAGCACCCCCAATTTGATCATACCCATTTGCCCGGTGGAACGATACACGTTCGGCCCTGCATTTCCGAATCCGATGAAAAACGAGACGGAACTCATCATAAGTATACCGATTAAGACAGGTCTCTCTCTCGTTGTCCTGGACGGTTCCAAACAAATCAAAATGCTGATGAACGGTGAATTTCTTCCCGGACTTTATCGGTTGAGGTGGAATGGCACGGATGATACCGGCAAAAAAGTTGCGCCCGGAATCTATAAAATGCTTCTGGAATCGGATCAGTTTACTTCGTCAGGCGATATTCAAATTATTCAATAGAAAAATGTCTCAAGAAAGGATCAAGAATGAATAAATTATTCATTTTTATTGTTTTGGCAAGCGGTTTAATGTTATCTTGTTCCCAGTCATCAAAATGGATACCGCTTTTTAACGGCACCGATCTCGATGGCTGGACCGCCAGTGAAAATAGCGGAACATTTTCGGTGCAAGACGGACAGATTGTTTGTAACGGGGCGCGCTCGCACCTGTTTTACTCGGGAGAAGTAAATAACGCCGAGTTCAAAAATTTTGAGCTCAAGGTCGATGTGAAAGCCGAACCCGGTGCCAATTCCGGCGTGTTTTTTCATACTGAATTTCAGGATGAAGGCTGGCCGGCGAAGGGTTACGAGGTTCAGGTAAACAATTCCCAGGTCGGCAACGCGGATTATCGCGAGTTGAAAAAAACGGCCAGCCTGTATGGTGTCCGGAATATCTACAAACAACTTGTGAATGACAATGAGTGGTTTACGCTTCATACCATCGTAAAAGCCAACAATGTCAAAATTTTCCTGAATGACATTTTATTGGTGGATTATATCGAACCGGAGCAGGCCGACGGGCGTGAACAGCGGCCGGGACGCCGGTTGTCTTCCGGTACTTTTGCACTGCAAGGGCACGATCCGGAAAGTGTCGTGCACTTTAAAAATATCCTCGTCAAACCCCTGCCCGAAAATATTCTGCCGCTGCCGGCACCGGAGCCGGACAATATTGACAACTCCATCATCCAACTGGGGATGGCCAATTTTCCGATGATTGATTTTCATGTTCACCTGAAAGGTGGATTAACGCTGGAAGATGCATTGAAAAATTCAAGAAAAGTCGGTATTCAATACGGTATTGCCCCCAATTGCGGAAAAGGTTTTCCCATTCAGGATGATCAAGGGATTACTGATTTCCTCCAAACCATGGAGGGAGCGCCGGTTTACCTCGGCATGCAGGCTGAAGGCCGTGAGTGGGTAACCATGTTTTCAGAACAGGCGGTGGCAAAGTTTGATTATGTTTTTACCGACGCCATGACCTTCACCGAAAATAACGGCAATCGTATCCGATTGTGGATCGAGGATGAGGTGAATATTACCGATGAGCAGGCATTTATGGATATGTATGTGGATAAAATTGTCAAAATTTTGAATGACGAGCCCATCGATATATATGTCAATGCCACCTTTCTACCGAAAGTTATTGCCGACAAGTATGACCAATTGTGGACGAAAGAGAGGATGCTCAGAGTTGTCGATGCTGCTGTCTTAAACGACGTGGCAATTGAAATCAACTCCCGGTATCGGATTCCCAGCATCGAATTTCTAAAGCTGGCCAAGAAAACCGGAGCAAAGTTTTCCATGGGAACCAATAACGGTGATTCAGGATTAGGACGATTGGAGTATTGCCTAGAGGCGGTTGAAGCGTGTGAGTTGACCTGGAAAGATATGTTTATGCCCCGTCCGGACGGCATGAAAAAAGTTCAGCTGTACGGTTTTAAGAAATAGGTATTGTACGTTATTGCCGGTATTTGTTTGTAATCGGCAGCCTTCTGTCTTTACCGAATGCCAGGCGGGTTATTTTTACGCCGGGAGCAGCCTGTCTTCTTTTGTATTCGTTGACATCCACGAGGCGAATGATTTTGCGCACTGTTTTGAGATCGTGACCGTCTACTGTGATCTCCTGCACGCTTTTTTGTTTTTCAATGTATTCATTCAGAACGGCATCCAGAACATCATACGGCGGCAGGCTGTCCTGGTCCGTCTGATTGGGGCGCAATTCTGCAGACGGTGCCTTTTCGATAATTGCACGCGGTATGAGATCAAAGCCGGCTTTTTGGTTCCGGTATTCGCTTAAACGATAGACCATGGTTTTGTAAACATCCTTGAGCGGCGCAAAACCACCCGCCGTATCACCGTAAAGCGTGCAATATCCCACGCTGACTTCACTTTTATTGCCGGTGGCCAGAACGAGCCATTTGAATTTATTGGAAAGCGCCATGAGCAGATTACCGCGAATTCTGGCCTGTAAATTTTCCTCAGTGACATCCATGGGATAATCTTTAAAAGTTTCTTTGAAAATATCGAGATATTTTCCAAAAATATCCTTAATGGCGTATTTATACATTTTTATTCCCAGATTTTCCGCTAGTTTTTCGGCATCCGTCACACTCCCGGCCGATGAATACTGCGAGGGCATGGAGACTGCAAAAACGTTTTGAGGTCCCAATGCATCGGCGGCAATAGCGGCCACAAGCGCTGAGTCGATGCCACCGCTCAAACCGAAAGTGACTTTTGTGAAACCGTTCTTGGTCACATAGTCACATAATCCCAAAATCAGCGCATGGTAAATTTCCTCTTCTTCCCCGAGCGCGGGCGGGGGAAAATAGGGAAAAGTAATATTTTGAGAGGATTTGATCCTATCGAGCTTGACGGTTTCAATCCCTTTGAATGGATTTTGAAAATTTTTATGATTTAGAAAAAATTCACTGCTGGACCGGCGCTGCGTACGAATTTCTTTGACATTTATATCCAAAATGATCAGGCCCGGCTCAAAGGCCGGCCCGGCGGTTTGAACGGAACCCGTACAATCAAATACCAGACTGCGTCCATCGAATACCAGTTCATCCTGACCGCCGGTCAGGTTGAGGTAAATGATCTCGGACAATGTTTGAACGGCTTTGGTTTTTATCAGGTTGAATCGTTCGTTATATTTTCCACGGTAATAGGGTGAGGCGGATATGTTGAGCATAATTTCCGCGGCTCCACAAAAGGCCTGGCATTCGATAACGCTTTTTGCAATCCAGATATCTTCGCATATACTCACACCGATTTTTATGCCATCATAATCCACAATCAACGGTTTGGTGCCCGCTTCAAAATAGCGCTCTTCGTCAAACACACTGTAATTGGGTAAATGGATTTTATGATACATGGCCCGGATCGATTTGTCCTGCATCACAGCTGCGGCATTAAAAAGATCGTTTTGGTATCGGTCGACAATGCCCAATACGCAGACGATGTCCTGGGTTTGTGCAATAATATCGCGGAAGGCATCGAGTTGATCCTGGATAAACGCCCGGCGGAGTAAAAGGTCTTCTGGTGGATAGCCGGTCAGGGCCAATTCCGGAAATACTGCAAAATCACAACCAAAAGATTTGCATTTTAACAAATTTTCAATTATAATCTTTTTATTGCCTGATAAATCTCCGACAGTCGGATTAATTTGTGCGAGGCCGATTCTGATTGTTTCATATTTCATATCGTATTCCCGATAATTAACGATAGATAAAAATAGATAAAATCGCATGCAAAGTCAACAAGATACTTTAGGTGAAAAACAATGGTACCGGGACATTTTTGAGCGTATCGGCTCCCGGTATTTACAATATGAGTATACCAAAGGAACCAAACAGGAGGTTAAATTTTTACGCCGACTTTTGGGTTCGAAAAAAAACATTCGAATTTTAGATGTCGGATGTGGCCCGGGGCGTCATTCTTTGGCCTTGAAAAAATCGGGATATTCCGTGGTCGGATTGGATCTCTCAAAACCATTTTTACAGTTAGCACATCAAAAAGGGCAACGGCGGTGCTGGGTGAATGGGGATGCCCGGAATATGCCGTTTTCTAAAGTTTTTGATTGGGCAATCTGTCTTTGTGAAGGGGCATTTGGAATTATGGAAAATGACCGGGAAAACCAAAAAGTTCTCAGTGGTATTTCCGGTGTTTTAAAATCCGGAGGCCGGTTGTTTTTAAATGTTTTAAATGCCTCTTTTGTCTTTCGATACCCGAAAATAGATGACAGGATTGATGTTCGGTCTTTAACGGGATATTGGACCGAATATTACACCGCTGACAATGGAACGCAACATACGGCTTTTTGTACCAATCGTTATTATACCGTACCTGAAATGGAGCTGCGTCTTGAGAAGGTGGGGATGCACCTGCTTGAGGTTTGGGGTGGGCGCGCCGGGCAATTCGGGCGAAAGGAGCTGGATCTGGACGATTTTGAGATATTCCTGCTGGCTGAAAAAAAATAGTCCGCTCATTCTATTCTTACGCAAAATCTTTTTTGATGCAGTAATTATACGTGTAAATAAAAAGCCGTTTGCACTGATTTTAATCCGCTATGATTTGCGATTTGCACAACGTTCATTCTAAAGATTACTTAACACTTTATAGAAAAACTTTGACTTTTAGCGATGGTGTTCGTACATTCAAGTTTTTAGAATGGTTATATTGATTGGGAAAATTTATGAAAAAGTACCTCGTCACCGGTGGTGCCGGGTTTATTGGCCGTAATTTTATCAGTTATCTTTTTAAAAAATATGACAGAGCCGTCAAGGTTATCAATCTTGACAAATTGACTTATGCCGGAAATCCCGATAATATGTTGGAATTTAAGGACCGGCCTGAATTTGAGTTTGTAAAAGGTGATATCTGTGATGCCGCACTTGTAGAAAAGATTATGCCTGGGATTGACATTGTGGTTAATTTTGCGGCTGAGAGCCATGTGGACCGGTCCATCGGCAGTCCGGATGATTTTATAAAAACGGATATATTCGGCGCTTTTGTTCTTCTGGAAGCGGCCCGGAAAAACAATGTGGAAAAATTTATCCAAATCAGTACCGATGAAGTTTACGGCAGTATCATTAAAGGCTCGTTCAAAGAAACGGATACGTTGGAACCTTCCAGTCCCTATTCCGCCTCAAAAGCCGGTGCCGACAGGCTGGCTTATTCTTATTTTGTGACTTTTCAGCTTCCGGTCATTATAACACGCTGTTCGAACAATTTTGGGCCCTTTCAATATCCGGAGAAGCTGATTTCGCTGTTTGTCACCAATGCCATCGAAAACAAAACTTTGCCGATTTATGGAAAAGGTGAAAACGTGCGGGATTGGATTTATGTTTTGGATCATTGTGATGCGATCGATTTTCTCATACAAGCCGGAGAAAACGGCCAGATATATAATATCGGCGGCGGTAACGAGCGCACCAATCTCGAAATAACCGATTTAATTTTAGAAACATTGAACAAGCCCGCCGGTTTAAAAAAGTATGTGGGTGATCGTCCGGGTCATGATTTTCGTTATTCAGTGGATACGGAAAAACTGCGCCGGCTGGGTTGGACGCCCAAACACGAATTTACCGAAGCCATGGAAGAAACCATCGAATGGTACAATCAAAACAGCTGGTGGTGGAAAAAAATAAAATCCGGAGATTTTTTAAAATATTATAAACAACAATATCAAACGGAACTTTAAAAATTTTTGATAGTAAATAGTGATTTTTTAAAAGGAGAGGGTATGGATTTAAAGACCAGGTTAGAGAAAAGAGAAGCAAAAATCGGTGTTGTCGGGTTGGGATATGTCGGATTACCACTTGCGGTGGAATTCTGTGAGAAAGGAATGTATGTTCTTGGTATCGATAACAATCCGAAAAAAGTCGAAATGCTCAACGCAGGTAAAAATTATATCGGTGACGTTGATGATGCCAAACTTAAAAAATCTATTGATGAAAAATTATTTGAAGCGACGACAAGTTATGATAAAGTTGCGGAATTGGATGTCATTTATATTTGTGTTCCGACGCCGTTTACAAAAAACAAGGAACCGGATGTCAGTTATATCATTTCAGCAGCCGAATGTGTAGCAAAAGGTTTACGTAAAGAACAGCTGGTCATTTTGAAAAGCACGACTTTTCCCGATACAACGGAAGGGATCGTACAACCCATTCTGGAAAAACCCGGATTAAAGGTTGGCGAGGATTTTTATCTGGCTTTTTCACCTGAGCGTATCGATCCTGGCAATAAAAAATTTACCACATCCAACACACCGGTTGTTGTTGGAGGTGTTACTGAAAAATGTACGGAATTAGCCTGCATGGCGAACCAAATAATCATCAATCTTGTGGTGCCTGTTTCTTCACCCAAAGTCGCGGAGATGGAAAAATTGCTGGAGAACATTTTCCGAAGTGTCAATATTGCACTTGTGAACGAACTGGCGCGGTTTTGCGATCGTATGGGAGGAATCGATATATGGGAAGTCATTGATGCGGCAGCGACCAAGCCATTCGGATTTATGCCTTTTTATCCTGGACCGGGCATTGGTGGCCACTGTATATTGATCGACCCCTATTATTTGGCCTGGAAGGCAAGAGAATATGATTTTCATACGCAATTTATCGAGTTGGCGGCGGAAACCAATGAAAATATGCCGTTTTACGTTTTGGGTGATATCCGACGGGCGTTAAGCGAAGTCGGTATTCCTTTCGAAAAAGCCAGAGTACTGATTCTCGGTGTCGCTTTTAAGCGCGATATTGACGATACGCGCGAATCGCCCGCTCTAAAAGTCATGCATTTTTTACAAGAGCGTGGAGTTAAAGATATCATCTATAACGATCCTTTTGTTCCAAAAGTTGAAAACAACGGTATGACGCTTTATTCCCAAGATTTAACGGAAAAGACCTTAAAAAGTGCTGATGTGGTGGTGATAACAACCGACCACACGGAATATGATGCCGAGTTTATTCTGGAGCATGCCAAATCCGTTGTTGATACAAGAAATTTGACCCGTAAAGCGAAAAAGAATCTGGACAAAGTCATAAAGCTGGGCTCCGGGAACAGATATTAGGATTATTCATGATACGTATTGTTAATATAGTGGGTGCGCGCCCAAATTTTATGAAAATTGCCCCTATACATCGGCGTATGCTCAAGCGTTCTGAATTTTCTGCCAAACTTATTCACACAGGCCAGCATTATGATGAAAAAATGTCAAAGACCTTTTTTGAAGAGTTGGGCATGCCGGAGCCCGATATTTATTTAGGTATTGGATCCGGATCCCATGCTGTGCAAACGGCAGGCGTGATGATCGAACTGGAAAAAATTTTATCCAAAGAAAAGCCTGATCTCGTTTTGGTGGTTGGAGACGTCAATTCAACCCTGGCTGCGGCGATTGTGGCGTCCAAATTACACGTCAAAGTTGGCCATGTTGAAGCGGGACTGCGCAGTTTTGACCGATCCATGCCGGAGGAGATCAATAGAATTTTAACCGATTCAATATCGGAGATGCTGTTTGTAACGGAACAGAGCGGATTGGACAATCTGGCGAATGAGGGAAAGGATGACAATCAGGTGTTTTTCGTCGGAAATGTGATGATCGATTCCCTGGTTGAACATTTGGAAAAGGCTCAAGATTCGACGATTCTTCAGGATCTTGGCCTTCAGCCGCGAAATTATGTTGCCATGACGCTTCACCGGCCATCAAACGTCGATCATAAAGAGTCATTGGGTCGAATACTGCAGGTCATTCATAAAATACAGCAAGAACTTGCGGTTGTCCTTCCGATTCACCCCCGTACGCGGAAAATGATTGAACATTTCGGCTTTCAAGACGACGTTGCACAGATGAAAGGTTTACATCTCCTCGATCCTATGGGATATTTGGATTTTTTGCGGCTTATGTCGCAATCGCGTGTGGTTTTGACCGATTCCGGCGGTATACAGGAAGAGACAACCTATCTGGGTATCCCGTGTATTACGTTGCGGGAGAACACGGAAAGGCCGGTTACCATTACTCTGGGCACAAACCAGTTGGTCGGTACTCAACCTGAACAGTTAATCAAAGCCTTTGATGCGGCATTACACGGTCAACCAAAGGACCACCAAGTGCCGCCATTATGGGACGGTAAAGCGTCGGAACGAATAATTGATATTTTGCAGAGTCAATTATAATGACCTGCAAGGATTTGGAGTCTGGTATGTTTCTGCGTTTGAGTTTCATTTTTTTATTTTTTGGGGTGAATGTTTTTAGCCAAGGCTTTTCAACCCTGGGGAAAACCGGTGGATTGCAGGGTATGCTTAAAAAATCCACAACGCTGCCTTCACAACTTACCGAACCGCCCATTCTCGATGCACCTGTCGACACTAATGAATATATTATCGGGCCGGGCGATTTGTTTTCGGTCATTATCGATGCGCAGATCGAAGATGAGCAGCAGATTATGGTTAATCCGGAGGGCAGCATTGTGGTCCCGGCGGTCGGTCATATTTATGTTGCCGGTTTATCACTTGCAAAAGCCAAAAAAGCGATGCTTAAAAAGATAGAGGAAAAGTATTCTGCAAGTCCTGTTACCATTGCATTGATACAGCTGCGCAGTTTTCGTGTGACGGTGAGTGGAGCGGTCTATTTCCCCGGGCTGGTAACAGTCAATGCCTTGAACCGGGTTTCCGATGCCGTTCTGCTTGCCGGTGGTCTGAAGCGGCCCGTGGAGGAAGTGGCGGAAGAAGGGGCGATCGAGACACAGGAAATGCAACATCTGGAAATTCCGAAACGGCAGACACTGGCGAAAGACAAGTTAAATGAAAAATTTTCAGCTCCGTCGGTGCCGGAACAATTATATGCATCTAAACGCAATATTTTTATCAGGCGCCGGGACGGATCAAGCATTCACGTCGATCTGGAAAGATATGAGCTTGCCGGGCATGCGGATGCCAATCCATATCTGTTGGATGGAGATGTCATTACTGTGCCTTATGAGGAGGAAGAATCCGGTCGCGTACGTATTGCAGGTGCCGTGAGGTCTCCCAATCAATTTGAATATGCTCCGCCGGACATAATCAAAAATTTACTGGCAATGGCACATGGATTCCGAACCGACGCTGATTCCAGTAAAATAGAATTGGTGCGGTTTTCGGATAGTCTGAATGTGGTCCGTACCGTCCTCAGTCTCGAAGCTGATAAACGCGAAAAAACGCTCAATACAAAATTGTTGCCGGACGATCGTTTGTTTGTCAGGGCGGTTCCAAAATATCATCGCAAGCGAAACGTCGAAATCGAAGGTGAAGTTTTATATCCGGGTATGTATGCCCTGGCGTTCAAACCTGTATATTTGTCACAGATTTTAAAAATGGCCGGCGGTGTAACGCCGGAAGCATCGCTGGAAAACGCGTATATCATTCGAAAGTCCGTGGGTGATTATGAAGATCCGGAATATGACCGGTTGCTGAGCATGCAAACTCAGGACATGTCCTCGTTGGAACGTCAATACTTTAAATTTAAATCCAGAGAGCGTATCGGTCAGATGATCGTTGATTTTAAAGGTCTTGTCGATGGGGATTCTACCTGCGATGTCGTTCTTCAGAATGAAGACAAGATCATTATACCCTCACGTGATTTGGGTGTCAAGGTTTCCGGGCAAGTCACCAATCCTGGGTGGATACCGTTTAAAAAAGGTGCTTCTGTGAGGTATTACATCAAGGCAGCTGGTGGATATAGCTGGAATGCCAGGCGCAATAAGATGCGTGTAATTGAAAAAGCGAGTGGTACATGGTTCAAGCCGTCTAGCTGGACTCGAGTGGGGCCGGGTGACACAATTTTCGTGCCTGAAAACCCGGAAACCAACTATTGGGAGGTCGCGAGGGACGTGGTCACTGCACTGGCTCAGATAGCGTCCATATACCTGGTGATCGACAGGGCTATGGATAAAAGTAATCAATAATGGAGATAAAGTGGGTGAAAAACTGTTTACCGTTGTCACCCTGTCATTGATAGTGGTTTTTTCAATAGACTGGTTTCTGGATTGGTATGATAGGTTCTTAGACAAACGGCCCGTAAAACCACGGGTGAAAAATCTTTTTTTGAACATTTTTTGGGTATCGTTGACTCTTTTATTTTGGCACACATTATTAAACAGGGATTTGCCGGAAAAATTTACCATTTCACATTTTGCATTTGCGCTTTTTATCTTTTCTGTTCATGGTTTGGTTCAATCGTTTATCAAGCGTTCAAAATAATACCGGCAAAAAAGTGATTTATTGCTTGCTTTAAACTTGAAAGCTTTATATATTTTTGTCATTACAGGGAGCGAATTATTTTATTGCGATACTCCCATATTATCTGCCGACCGGAGCTAAAAGTGAAATCGGTTTGAACCAAAAGGATAGGCGTTTTAATATGGTTATCAGGAAAAGTTATATAAGGGCTTTTAAATCCATTTACGAACTCGATTTACCGTTGAATCCAAAAATTAACGTATTGATCGGAGCCAACGAGAGTGGAAAAACAAATATTTTAAAATCAATCGAGGCGTTTAAACGGAACGAGGTTTTCGACAATTCTTTGACGTGCCAATATTCTAATCACTATTATATGGGTAAATGTCCTGAAATAACAATAGAATTTTCAGGCATAACCAAAGAGAACAGAAGGAATTTGATTCAGGTTTCTGAAGCTTTTAAGGATGTGGAGAATTTTCAGATACGCAGAGACGGATCTGAAGTGTCCGATTATCATCTTGTTATCGACAATCAGGAGGTGGATACAGTCGATGTTAAAAA
>JAFGEC010000614.1 GCA_016931775.1 Candidatus Zhuqueibacterota bacterium
CTTTTTCTAAGTCTATGTAATTTAATTATTTATAAAGATGTCGTGGGCCGGTGCGTCGCACCTTCCACCCATAACTGAGGTATTACTAAAATCTTAATTGTATACTTGATTTTATTTTTATCTTCTTCTGCCGTTTTTATTGATTCATCGCGCAGAGTCGCAGGGACTCAGAGGGTACATAAATGATAGTCAAAGCTTGAGATTTTTATTAAATTCTTCTTTTTTCTTATAATTTTTAAAAAAACAAACAATAGAAGCCTACACTACCATCCTCATTGTCCAGCTAAAATCTCTGCGCCTTCCCGGCTCTGCGCGAGGTTAAAAAGAATCATACAGAAAAGTGAAAACCGAGCTGATTGTTTTGGTTTATTTATCAATATATATAAAATTTGGGGGATAAACTAAAAATTCCTTGCAATTGGCCAAAATTTTCTATATTATTAATATATAACAGTTTAAGTTGATTTTTTTGTTTGCCATAAAATAGAATACCAACATAACACGAAACCATTTTTTTCGTGTTTTTTTTTGGAGATCGTTTTGCTAACGCATGATAAATTATATGTACAACTGTATAATATCCATGGCTTGTTTCGTGGACAGAATCTCGAGCTGGGCCGTGATGCCGATACCGGCGGGCAGACCAAATATGTACTGGAACTGGCAGAGGCTTTATCTCAGTGTGAGCGAATCCGAAAAGTTGAAGTAGTGACTCGGCGGATTGCCGACAAGACCGTTTCGGGTGATTACTCGACAACCACGGAACGTGTGAATGATAAATTTACCATCGTCAGAATCAGGTGTGGCGGTAATAAATATCTTCGCAAGGAACAATTGTGGGATCATCTGGAAGAATTTGTGGACCGCTCGATAAAATATTTGAAAAGCGAAGGAGAACTTCCTGATATCATCCACAGTCACTATGCAGATGCCGGATTCGTTTGCGTCGAATTAACCCAATTTTTGGGTGTACCTTTTGTCCATACCGGTCATTCCCTGGGACGCAACAAACTGAAAAACCTGTTGGCCGATGGTATGCAGCAGGAAGAGATCGAGAGAAAATACAAAATCAGCCGGAGAATAGAAGCAGAGGGGGATATCATATATTATGCCGACCGTATCATTACCAGTACGCAGCAGGAAATTGAAAAACAATACGGCTTGTACAACACCACTCGAAAAGAAAAGTTTGTTGTGATTCCTCCGAGTATCGATATAGACCGATTTTATCCCTACAATGAAAGACGTGAATGGGATGATGAAACCCAACCGATTCGAATGCATCTGCGGGAGGAATTGTGGCGGTTTTTTACCAACATGAACAAACCGATTATATTGACGATATGCCGGCCGGAAACACGTAAAAATATCGGTGGCCTGGTGCAGGCCTATGGAGAGGACAAGGAGCTGCAAAAAAAAGCAAATTTGGCGGTTTTTGCCGGTATTCGCAAAGATATCAGTCAAATGCCGGAAATTGAGAGAAACGTACTGACGGATATTTTACTGTTGATGGATAAATACAATCTTTACGGTAAAATGGCTATTCCTAAAAAACATGATGTCGAGCTGGAAATTCCCGAGTTATACCGCATCGCCGCCGAGACCCGGGGTGTTTTTGTGAATTCCGCCTTTAATGAACCATTCGGGCTTACGTTGATTGAAGCGGCTTCCAGTGGATTGCCCATTGTCGCCACTGACGATGGTGGACCTCGGGATATTGTCGGTAATCTGGAGAACGGTTTGCTTGTCAACGTGGAAAATTCAAAAAATATTTCCAAGGCAATTCACAAGATCCTGGATGACGAAAAGTTATGGAATTTATATTCATATAATGGTATGAACAGAATAAAGTCATTTTACTCATGGAGTGCACATATTGAAAAATATAATCAAACACTACAGGAACTTTATTCCATAAATAAGGTTAATCCAAAGACGTTTATACGGACCGGTAAAAAACTGTTCAGTTTCAAAAAAATGATTGTTCTCGACATCGACGATACGATTACCGGAGATAAGACGGCCATGCAGGAACTTGGTGAAATCCTTCGCAACGTACAGGGCGCTGTCGGATTCGGCGTGGCAACCGGCAGGTCCATTGAATCAGCCCTGAAAAAAATCAAAGAAATAGATTTTCCGTATCCGGATGTGCTTATTTCTTCAGTGGGCTCCGAGCTTTATTATCATAAAGGCGATGGCGAATATGCCCTGTCATCGGGCTGGGAACGCCATATTTCCTTTCAATGGAAACGCGAGCAGGTTAAGAATGTGATGGATAAATTTACCGAATTAGTTTATCAGGCTGAGGAAAATCAACGCGATTATAAAATCAGTTATGATCTCGATGAGGAATGGGATACGGATATTTCTCGAGTTCATGCCGCTTTGGCAAAAAATAAACTCAGGGCGAATGCCATTCTCAGCCATAACGCGTACCTTGATATCTTGCCGTTTCGCGCCAATAAAGGTAAAGCGATCCGCTATCTTGCCTACCGGTGGAATATTCCGTATACCAATATCTGCGTCGCCGGCGATTCGGGTAACGATCAGGATATGCTTACCGGGGAACTCCTCGGTATTGTCGTGGCCAATCACGACTTTGCACTTAATTCTCTTCGCGGGCGGCGGCGAATCTATTTCAGCTCGAAAAAGTATGCACGGGGTGTAATTGACGGACTTTATTATTACAATTTTCTTGAAGGTCAAATATGAAAGATGACTTTATAAATAGTGTTCATGAAAATAAGAATGCGTTTTTTGATTTTTTTGTCTTTTTGGTGCAAAAAGACAAAAATTTATTGGTCAAGGGCGATATTTTGGACTTTTACCGTGAATATTCTGAGAATTTCACTCAAAAGCGTGAAAATCTTTTGAAAATTCTGGGGTATATCCAGGAGGCAGCTGTTTTTGATCAACAGGTGTTTTTCGACGTCAGGACAATTTTGGGTGCCTCAAAATTTTACGTGCTTAATCTTGATGGTCATTATATCGAAACTATTTCGGCTAAGGAAAGTCTTATCGCCAAAGAAAAGTTTGTTGGTTTTTATACATCCGAAGATCTGGTCACGTTAAATTTTAAACCATTTTACGAAAAGTCACCTTTGGTGCGAGATCGCCGCAATATCGGCCATGGTGTCGAATATCTGAACAGGTACCTTTCGAGTACAATGTTTAACGATATCGAGAAATGGAAAGGCGTATTGTTTGAATTTATAAAACTGCACAAGTATGACGGCCGGCAGCTCGTGCTTAACGACCGTATTTCGGATCCGGATCAGCTTTCTGAACTGATCGATAAAGCGGTTGATTATTTATTCGATCTGGATGAAGAAATCCCTTATCAGGAAATCAAACATAAATTACAGGAAATGGGATTTGAACCCGGGCTGGGAGGTACAGCGGGAGAAATTTATAAAAATTTGAACCTTTTAGACAATTTATTGAATTCACCCGACCATATTGTTTTAAAGGAGTTTATTTCAAACATCCCGATGATCTTTAATGTTGCCATCATTTCCCCGCACGGTTTTTTCGGACAGGAAGGTGTATTGGGACTGCCCGATACCGGCGGACAAGTGGTTTATATACTCGATCAGGTCAAGGCGCTTGAAAGGGCGCTGGTTAAAACACTGGAAAAAGCGGGTATTGAGGTCCGGCCCAAAATTATTATCCTCACTCGCTTGATTCCAAATGCCGGAAATACAACCTGCAACCAGCGCATTGAAAAAGTACACGAAACGGAGAACGTATGGATTTTACGTGTTCCCTTTAAGGAACATAATAAAAAATACACCGATAACTGGATGTCACGATTTGAAATATGGCCTTATCTGGAAGAATTTGCCGAATCGGCCGCAATTGAATTAAAAGCCGAGTTCGGCAGAAAACCGGATCTTGTTATCGGTAACTATTCCGATGGTAATCTCGTCGCTTATAAATTGTCGGAAATTTTCGGTGTAACCCAGTGTTGTATCGCTCATGCACTGGAAAAGAGCAAATATCTGTACAGTGCTTTGTATTGGAAGGATATGGAACAAAATTATCATTTTTCTCTGCAGTTTACCGCCGATCTGATTGCCATCAATTCGGCCGATTTTCTCATTACCTCATCGTTTCAGGAGATTGCAGGAACGGAAGATTCCATCGGTCAATATGAATCATATCGGCATTTTACAATGCCGGGACTCTACCGGGTCGAAAACGGTGTTAATCCACGGCATACAAAATTTAATATTCTATCCCCGGGAGTGAATCGGGATATTTATTTTCCATATTACGAAAAAGATAAGAGAATTAGCGGTACGATTAAAAAATTATCGTCTCTTATTTTTGGCAATGCAAAAAATCAGAATGCTTTCGGTCAGCTGGAAAAGCCGGATAAAATTCCGGTTTTTACCATGGCCCGTTTGGACAAGATAAAAAATATTACCGGATTGGTTGAGTGGTTCGGCAGTACGCCGTCGTTTCGGCAAAAATGTAACCTGATCGTCGTCGCAGGAAAGGTGAATCCGGCGTTTTCTAATGATCGGGAGGAAATAGAACAGATCCGGCACATGTATCAATTGATCGACGAATATGACCTTTACGGTAATCTGCGCTGGCTGGGGATTTTATTCAATAAAAAAGAGTCGGGTGAAATCTATCGCATTATCGCCGACCGGCAGGGACTTTTTGTCCAGCCGGCACTGTTTGAGGGATTTGGTCTGACGGTGCTCGAAGCCATGATCAGCGGTCTGGTTGTGTTTGCCACACGGTATGGGGGGCCATTGGAGATTATTCAAAACAACAAAAGCGGTTTTCATATCGATCCGGTTAATAAAAACGTGACAACGAATGTTTTTACTCACTATCTGGAGCGTTATGAAAAAAATGCCGATATCTGGAAAAAAATGTCCGATGGAGCCATAAAACGTGTGCAAGAGCGCTATAATTGGGAATTATATACAGACGAACTATTGTCCCTTGCAAAAATTTACGGATTTTGGAAATTTTCTACAGACATGGAACGCGCGGATATGGAAGCCTATTTGGATTTATTCTATCATACAGTGTTTAAACCGCGGGCAAGGGAGTTGTTGGAACAGCATAATCGGGATGGGCAATGATCTGAAACATTTTTCTTGTTTCTTCTGCTGAAAATTGCTAACATAATTTAACAAATCACAAACGAATGAGCGATCCTACATAGGGAGTAGAATGAAATGATGTGCTTTTCTACGGAATACGGCGGTAACTGCCTTTTTGACTGCATTAGGAACGGTTGTCAATTGCCGACAAAAATCCCGACGGCGTCCCAATGTGGTTGTCTTTTTTAGCGATGAGCCGGCGCCGGAATGAAGATTAATTTTTCAAAGGTAACTTTTTCCCCTGCTGAGATCGATTTTGTCCTGATTCGGCTTTCTCAAGCTGAAAAACTGGGATATGTGCGGAAAAGATACGAAGACAATATATATTTACTCCGTTCCTATTCGGGAGTTGAAGAGAAGGGCATTTCACCAAAGTGGAATGTGAAAATATACCGTTATAGCGACAGAAGAATCGGACACAGCATCGTCTGTGTCGATTTTTTTGTGCTGGAACATCTTGTTGAGGAAAACTATGACTTTTTTATTCCACCTGATTTGCACCTTTTAAGAATCGATGATGCCGGATGGGGATTTCCGCTCTGCGGGGTGATGGTCGGTGTTTCTGATGAAAAGATAGTAAAAACGGAAACCGTACCAATAGAATATTTTAAAAAGGGCGGAAAACACCGTTTTACTCTCAAGAAATATCTTGCAAAGTACGCTGATTTGGCAGTAAATCTTATCGACGAATTTCAAGCCACCCCGGAATCGCACCGCATCGAAATATGTTCGGGATATATCAATCAGCCGCTTCGGGAAAAATTAAGAAGACTGGGATTTGACGTTCGCGTTGTTGAAATAAAAGGGTTGTTGCAGGAAAGACTTGAAAATTTTTATAAAAAGTATGTTTTTCTGACAGTCGGAGCGGATATTTATTATGATCCCAAAGATATGAAAAAGTCGGATATACCAAAGGCCTACTACCGGTGCTTGCAATACGGCCTCAAACATTGCCCGGAGCAAATCAAAACCGGGTGGCAGGCGCTACAAGAAATTTAATCGTTTCGATCCCGATTTCAGCCGTGCTTTGCGTGATAATGGTTCATAGAAAAATGGATAAATGAGCGTCCGCTCGGAGGCAGAAATCCATTGGGAGATGTGGCTGGATTGACATTAAACAAATATTTGTCGTGCACCCCGGGCAACGAAATAATGTGTTATACGAGTACTGCATTTGAACGAATATAACGAAAGACACTCAGAGGAGTCAGCCGGTTATTATCCCGCAAAATGTAAATTAAAAAAGGAGTAAAAATGAAAATTAAAATTTTTTTTGTATGCCTTTTATCGAGCTTGGTATTTTTTACATGTACGTCCCGCAAAACGGAAAAGTCTCCGGTCGTGTGCAATCCCATGAACCTGAGCTACCGGTTTTCTCCCGAGCAACCCTCGCGACGTGAGGCAGCCGATCCGACGGTCGTGTACTACAAAGATTTGTATTATCTGTTCGCGTCAAAATCCGGCGGCTACTGGTACTCGGCAGATCTCAGGGATTGGACTTTTGTTCAAACAGACCAAATACCTACAGAAGAATATGCCCCGACGGCCGTTTCGATCCGGGATACTCTGTATTTTTTGGCATCCTCCACCACCAAAAGTACTATTTACAAGTCCGTCGATCCCAGATCGGGAAATTGGCAGGTCGCAAAGGATTCATTGTTTACGGCAGTGTGGGATCCGGCGTTATTTCTGGATGATGACGGACGGCTGTATTTATACTGGGGCTGTTCCAATATTCACCCCATTTACGGGATAGAATTGGACTATCGGCAAAATTTTGCCCCGATCGACCAGCCTGAGGCGCTGATTTACGCCCATCCTGAACAGTACGGCTGGGAGGTCCCGGGCGATTACAATAGCCGCTACGATACCGCTCCGTGGATCGAGGGTGCGTGGATGAATAAACACAAGGACAAATATTATTTGCAATACGCTTGTCCGGGAACGGAATATAAAAGTTATTGCGATGGTGTCTATGTGGCGGACAAGCCGCTTGGGCCGTTCAAGATCGCGGCCCACAATCCATTTGCTTATAAGCCGGAAGGGTTTGCGGCCGGTGCAGGACACGGGAACACCTTTCAGGATCGCTACGGTAACTACTGGCATATCGGTACCATGACGATATCGCAAAAACACATGTTTGAACGGAGGCTGGGTCTATTTCCGGCTTTTTTTGATGATGACGGATGGCTGTACGCGGAAACCCGGTTTGGGGATTACCCGTATATCATTCCCGATAAAAAGGTTAACGGTTTCGACGATCTGTTCACGGGCTGGATGCTGGTTTCTTTTAATAAAAACGTCACTGTTTCTTCGTCGGTCGATACGCTTCCACCGGAAAACATGACCGACGAGGATATCCGCACCTATTGGGCCGCGAAAAGTGGTGATGAAGGTGAGTGGGCTTGTATCGATCTGGGTAACGAATTTCCTGTTTTCGCCGTCCAGCTAAATTTTGCAGAACATAACACGGATATCCATGGCAGACAAGCTGGTCTGTGCTATCAGTATATCGTTGAGGCGTCAAAGGACGGCGAAAACTGGAAAACGATTATAGACAAGTCTGAAAATTTACTGGACCGTTCGCACGATTTTAATCCTTTGCCACATTCAGAGAATTGCCGCTTTCTCAGAATGAAGAATATTCATATCCCCGGCGGCCATTTCGCATTGTCAGGATTCAGGGTGTTCGGCAAAGGTTTGGGTGATACACCGGCGCCGGTGAACCGTCTGGAGTTTACAAGATATCGCGACAACCAGAGAATGCTTTTATTGATCTGGAACGATGCGGACGGTGCAACCGGATACAATATTCGCTTTGGTATCGACAGGAAAAAGCTGTTCCAGAATTACCAGGTATATCAGGATACCATGCTGACGATGAGGACTCTCGATGTCAATTCAACTTATTATCTCACCATTGATTCATTCAACGAAAACGGTGTGACCGGAGTAAAAATGGTACATACGATAGAATGAAATATTTTTGAGGATAATAAATCCTTGCCTTTCACGTTCAATTTGCCTATTATTAAAATTTGAATGATTTTATCAATAAATCGGAGGTCACATGCGATATTTTTTTATTTTTATCACGGTACTCTTGATAGCTCTCCCCGCTTTTTCCCAGGACGCTGGGCCGTTTCTCGGCCGTTGGGCGCTTTATTTACCGGATAACGGGGGGGCCGGGTGGTTGAACGTTACGGAAAATGAAGGATATCTTGATGCAGAACTGCTATGGATCGGGGGAAGCGTTACGCCTGTTTCCAGTGTTTTAATGAACGGTCAGACACTTGTGGTGACTCAATCCGGAAAGAGGGAGCGGAAAAAAGATAACAATGTCATTCGAACCCATTATCCCGTTAACTGGTTTGAATTTCACCTGATCGGAAAAAACGAAATGATCGGCAAGGCACTTTTCCCCGATCGCAGGGGTGTAAATTACAACTTGACGGAATTTACCGGTAAACGTATTCCCGATTTACCGCCGTCGCCGGATCTGGACATGGTGAAATTCGGCAAGGCCATCAAACTATTTAATGGAAAGGATCTGTCCGGCTGGAAGCTCATCAATCCCGAAAACACCAACGGTTTCAAAGTTGTCGACGGCGCTTTGGTCAACGAACCCGTTCAGGAAGAAGGCAAACCCCATATCCACTACGGCAACGTGCGTACCGAAGTGGTGTTTGAAGATTTTAATCTCAAATTGCAGGTCAATGTCCCTGAAGGCAGCAACAGCGGTATTTATCTGCGCGGTATCTATGAGGTCCAGGTCATGGACAGTTACGGCAGGGAACCGGACTCACACAACATGGGTGCGATATACAGCCGTATTACGCCCAGTGTGGCTGCTGAAAAACCGGCCGGTGAGTGGCAAGACCTGGATATAACGCTGTGCGATAGGCATGTTAAGGTGATTCTGAACGGCAAGACCATTATCGACAATCAGCCGCTGCTCGGTGTAACCGGCGGAGCGCTGACGGCCTGCGAATTTTCACCGGGGCCGATTTATCTGCAGGGTGATCATGGCTATGTGATGTACCGCAATATCGTGTTGACGCCGATCGTAAAATAGTCATTGAGTATTGAATGAAAAAAAAGAATATTCAGGAAATTTCCACGCTATCCAAAGGTCAATTATTAAGCAGTGCGCAATGGCTGCAAGCACTGCTTTAACAGTTGGAATTTCCTGTAAAACAACAAAACCAGCGGTTAGGGACAATAAATGAAAAAGAAGGCATTCCTGTTTGATTTGGACGGTACCCTGGTCGATAACATGAGGGCGGTGCAGGAAGGATTCTTCGCCATCGTAAAACAACTCGGTGGTGATGTCGACGAGAGGTTTCGAACAAAAATGTCCGATATGCTGGGCGGTATATATGCCCATCCACATAAAAGGTTGCTGGAGGTTAAATTAATATGGAATGGAGGCCGATTGCTGGAATTTGGCTTTTACCGCCGATTAAAAATGATTTACCGGGCTTATATGGAGCTTCGTGATATCAGCTTTCAGGCGCCGTTATTTAGCGATACGATATCAACCCTCTCGCATCTAAAAAAAAACGGCTATAAACTTGCCTTGGTAACCATGCGCAAAAAGAAATACATTTTTAAGGAAAATTTGATGCATCCGCTCAAACATTTCTTCGATGCTGTTGTCGCCCGCCAGGATACGGCCAATCTGAAACCCCACCCGGCTCCGGTTCTTGAAGC
>JAFGEC010000615.1 GCA_016931775.1 Candidatus Zhuqueibacterota bacterium
CTGTAAAATTCGCTTGGGTGTCATAGGCAGAGTGTACAGCCGTGCTCCCGTGGCGTCAAAAATGGCATTGGCAAGGACGGCGGCCACTGTTGTAATCGCCGGTTCACCGCAACCCTGCGGGGCCAGATCTGGATTTTTTACCAGAACCGGTTCAATTTGCGGGACTGTTGAAAAACGTGTCAACTCGTAATGATCATAGTTTTCCGTAAGTATTTCACCGCCTTTGAAAAATATTTCTTCCGTTAGCGCCGAGCTGATGCCCATGGTGATACAACTTTCGATTTGAAGTCTGGCACCCTGGGGATTGATGATTTCTCCCATATCCTGGGCGCAAACGATGCGGTAAACACGAACTGTTCCGGTCTTTTTGTCCACCTCCACCTGGGCAATCGTGGCAACATATGTGTTCAGGTAATTGGTGCAAGCAATACCGAATCCCTTGCCGCTGGGCAGTTTTTCAAAACAATGGCCGAACCGTTCGGCCGCCGCCTTGAGAACACGAACCATACGTTCATCGCTTAAATTCTTGAACCGGAACGATAACGGATCCATTCCCGCTGCTTCAGCACAGATGTCGGTCAGTGATTCCATAGCAAAAACATTGCTGTTGCTGCCCGGTCCGCGCCAGGCGCCGGTTTGAAAGGGATGGGCGCTGGTTCCCCTGTCCGATCCCTTGTAAACCACCCGCTGATTGGGGATGTCGTAAATAGGCTCGGAACTTCGAGTGCCGGCATAATAATTTTCAAAATCCCAGGCGGTCAATCTCCCGTCATTATCCAAACCCGCACGGGTTTTTAGGACTGCCGCCGGCCGGAAGATATCGTAGAAAAATTCCTCCTTGCGGCTTAGCATCACCATGACCGGCCGGCCTGTAAGTTGACTCAATCGAGCGGCGTCCCGTATCTCCGGGCCGGACTTTTTACCGCCGAAGCCACCACCCAGAAATGGTGGCATAACGTGTATCTTTTCCTCGGGCAATCCCAGATAACCGGCCACATCGCTTTTCACACGAAACGGCGTTTGCGTCGATGCCCAAACCCGTACCGGATCGGAGCCGGCGTCGACCATCACCGCATGGGGTTCATTGGGTGCATGGGCCACGTAATGATTGTAAAAAGTTGCAGAAACGGTCTTTACACTGTTTTCCAATCCGGCCTCTATATCGCCGGTGCGAACCACATCGCGTTCGGTTTGTGCGGATTCAAGCAAATGGTCGAAAATCGTCTCATTGTCGGGCTTTTCGGAAACTTGATCAAATTTGGCTGATACCTGCGCAAGTGCCCGCTCGGCTAAATCCGGTTTTGAGTGAAGTACAGCGACCATGTTTTCTTTTTGTACAATTTTAACGCCGGGAACCGAACTCGCTTGAGTGGTATCCACATCCAGCAACCGGGCTCCGTGGGCCGGCGGCCGTAAGACGCAGGCGTACAGCATGTCCGGTAACCGGATATCTGCGGTATATAACGCTCTTCCTGTCACTTTTTCAACCGCGTCCGTGCGTAATGCCGGTTTGCCGCAAACGGTATAGTCTGACTGATCTTTAAGCGTTCCGTCACCTTCAATTTGCCGTTCGATCCGGCGTCCGTGTGCCAGTTCGGCAAAGCTGATTTTTGTGTCGGTTCCTTTGATGTTTATCACGCCATCGTTCATTTGCAGACGTTCCGGCGGGGCATTCAGTTTTTCCGCCGCCAGTTCCAGTAGTACCTGGCGGGCTTTCGCTGCTGCGGCCCTCAATGCGGGGCCGAAAAATTTCGTCGACCGGGAACCGGTCGTACCACCGTCATAAGGACACAGTGCCGTATCGCCCATTACCATTTTTATTTTCGATAACGGTAAAAATAACTCTTCGGCAAACATCTGCGCCAGAGATGTGAAAATACCCTGCCCCATTTCTATTTTGCCGGTGTAACAGGTAATACTGCCGTCCTCACTGATATGCAAGTAGGCGTTGAAATCTTCGGGATATTCGCGCCCGCGCCGCTGCGCCTGCAGCAGAGAAGTCGAACCCAGCGTGACCCATATGTAAATACCGGCTCCGGCTGTTTTTAAAAAGTCCCGGCGGTTCGGTGTACCTTCGAATTGTGGCGTTAATATCTGTTTCATATTTTGACCCCCTTGAGCTTGTCCGCAGCCGTCAGGATGGCATCAACAATGCGGTTGTAACAGCCACACCGGCAAAGATTGTTGTCCATTTCATGTATGACCTGCTCCCTCGTGGGATTCGGATTCTGCCTCAATAAATCGCAGGCTGTGAGAATCATTCCCGGTGTGCAGAATCCGCACTGGACTGCATCGTGCTGAATAAACGCCTTCTGCACCGGGTGCAGGTCTTGGCCGGAAAACAGCCCTTCGATTGTAGTGATGCTTTTACCTTGTACTTCGTCCATCGTGGTGATGCAAGACCGTTCGGCTTTATTGTCTATCAGGACAGTACAGGCACCGCAATAGCCTTCGCCGCAACTGTATTTTATACCGGTCAAGCCGAAATCCGTCCGCAGTACCCAGAGCAGAGATCTGCTTTCATCAACTTTAATGCTTTGCGGTTCAGCGTTCAGGTTAAAATTGATTGTTTTCATCCAAAGAATCCTTTTTATAATTATAAATCGTCATTGAAGAACAAAGAACGTGGAAAAATTTAAATATTTGTCATCCGGAGCGATCAACAGCGGTTCTTATTGGCTATTTTTATAATGCCATGCTTTAATATATTCTATTGTTGTAAAAAAGTCAACATTTGATTGACGGCAACGGTGCATTTATCCATAATATTAAAATTCTGGAGGCCCAGCTGTGATAAACCCATTGGAATATTCAAAAAAAAGCATATATTTAAGTCTTTCAAAATTTACATGAAAGCCAAGATCGTCATGCAAGCCGTTTATATCAGTACCGTTCAGGCACTTTTTTATACCGGTGTCGCCGCCTGGTGGCCGTTTTTTAATTTGTATCTCAAAGATATGGGATTCTCCGGTACACAGATAGGCGTGATTGCCGGGGTCTATCAGGCCATGCTTTTTCTGGTGGTTCCGTTTTGGGGATTTATTGCCGACCGGAAAGGTAACCTTCAAGTCTTGAAAGTGACTCTGTTGATATCCATTTTATTTGTTTTCGGAATCCGTTTCATGTTTTCTTTTTATTTCATACTTTTTTATATGGTTATCATGGCTTTTTTCCATCACCCGATCGGAGTGATCATCGATACGGTAGCAATACGCCATGTCAATTATTACCAGCGGCACAGTTTCGGATTTTTTCGGCTATGGGCTTCATTCGGCTGGATGACCGGAACCATACTTATGGGGCGATATTTAACCCATTTTCCGGGCAATCATATTTTCCCGGCGGCGGCAATTATTTACTCCATTACCATCCTCTTCACGCTATGGCTCAAACCGGTTCCAACACCGCTCCAATCACATATTACGATTCGTGAGGTGCGTTTCATTTTTGGGGAGAAAAAAGTCCTTTTGTTTTTTGTGTTGCTCTTGCTCTGCGGTATAGGCATTGCACCCATTTATGTTTTTATTAATTTATACTTCCGGGCGCTGGGTGCCGGCAAGCAGCTCATCGGCCTCGCTTTTGCTATCCATGCATTAACCGAAATACCGTTTTTCTTTATCGGTAAACGAATCGTCCGCCGATACGGATCGAACAAAATTCTTTTGCTGGCCATTGGTGTCGCCTTGCTTCGGATGTTTTTATACAGCTTTGTTACCAATCCGGTTGTTGCTCTGTTGATCGGCTTGGGGCAGGGACTTTCCTTTTCACTTTTTTGGGTTGCAGCCGTCGATTATTTGCACGAATTGATACCTCCTCAATGGGGGACGACAACCCAGTCATTGCTGTGGGCCTGTCATCTGGGAGCGGGAGTGACGTTGGGAAACGTGCTGATCGGACGTTTGTCGGATTTGATATCCATGCAAAAGGTCATGATGTTCGGAGGAATTTACCTGGTTTTTATTTGGATTGCTTTTCTGGGGTATTTTTATTACAGGCCAAGATCGATGACGTCATAAATCTACACCGCACATTTTTAATTGTGGCCGGAACGAAACGTACAAGAAAACCCATATTTCCCGTTGAATTATTCAAATCTGCAGCCCAATCCCGCCTGGCGGGATTGGGTCACAAATAACTATTAAAGCTAAGCTTTCCATCCCCCGGTTACCTACATATTATAGAAATTCCACATTTCCTTTTGAATTATTCGTTTTTTTGTTATTTTAGTTTAATACGTTTTATTTTCCCTGGATAGTAAAATGACCAGAGTAAACTTTTTTGTCCAGATGGTTTTTCTCCTGTGCTTTGTGGTAAGCTTATTTGGCCAGGATAATACTCACGCATCTGGAAAATCTAATGCCGAACAATTCGAGTTTTATTTCGACCTGGCTGACAGTGCCGCCTTTTACTCTTCCGCTCAGGCCCTTGATTACGCTCTCACGGCCGAAAAACTTGCGATAAAGCTTAATGATCCCAAGAAACTGCTGTCTATCAGCTGGTTTATCGCTTCCATATATGCGGACCTGGGCACTCTGGCGAAAAGCATGAAATATTATCTTTTCGTCGAACGGACGGCAAAAAAAATCCGCCCGGAAGTTTTACCGATGGTTTACGAAGAGATTGGAGAAATATATTCGCTTCTGGAAGACCGGGAGCAGTCACTGGCATACGTTCAAAAGTCGTATCAGCTCGCGATTGAGGACGGTGATTCCACTCAAATTGCCGGCACCCTCTTTACTTGGGGAATTATCCATCTGAATTTTGAAGAATACCGGCAGGCCCGTGATATTTTTCAACGGTTGCTGCCGCTGCTGGAAAAAGTGGATTTTCCGGATGGCAATAAAGCACAGGTGTATTGCGAGCTGGCGCTGGCTCAGACCGAATTGGGCGATTTTGATCATTTTATGGCATACAGCGATACGGCAATTCATATCGCAATCGCCTCCGGAGATACCCTGCTTTTAGCCTGGCTTCTGTCGGATATAGGTGTAATGTATAAAAATTTCGGCGATACTAAAAAAGCATTGGATTTGTCCTATCACGCTTTACATCTTGACGACACATCTCCCTATCACATGGGAAATATATATGAAACTTTGGCTGATATTTATAAGGATACAGGTGCCGTTGACAGCGCTTTTAAGTACCTGACCCTTTATCAGCATCTCGAAGACAGTTTGTTCAATCTTACCATGAACAACAAGGTGGCTGCTTTGCAGTTACGAAATGCTGAAGAAAAGCACGCCTTGGAACTTTCTCTGCAGAAAAAACTCACGTTTGTGTTTCTGGCGGCCGGTATTTTAGTACTGTTTTTTTTAATTTTTTATATCGTTATCAGCTCTCGAAACCGGCGTTTGCAACGTCAAATCGTAAAGCAGGAAAAGTATATTCTTTTACAAAAAGGAGAGCGCGAACGGGAACGCAATGAACTGTTGGCATCTAACCTGACACAGCGCAACCAGCAGCTGGTAGCCCGCACCATGGAATTGGCTAAATACAAGGAATCCATTAAAACCCTTATTTCCACTTTGGAAAATTTATCGCAAAATGACGATCCGGAAATAGCCCGTCCTGTGGAAAAACTCATGTTTCGTCTGCAGCAGGAATTCGGTTCACGGTCGTGGTGGGACGAGTTCAGCCAGTGGTTCAGTCAGGTGCATGTTGACTTTATGCAAAAGTGCGAACAACTGGCGCCGAAATTAACACCTCAGGAGAAAAAAATCTGTGCATTTATTAAACTGAATATGCGTAATAAGGAAATTGCCGAATTGATGCAGCTGCAGCTCAAGTCGGTCGAAATGTACCGCATGAATATCAGGAAAAAATTCAATCTCAGCCGGCATGAGAACCTCTCCCAGGTCGTGAGTGATCTTTAGCACACCATAGAGTTTTTACAGGGGTGACAAACTTTATATTTTACCGTATATTAAATCCAACAAAGGCACAAAAAGCAGAAACGATTAAAATTATTCTGTGTTTGTTTTGGCGGGCACGGTGTAAAAACTAAAAATGGAGGGCGAGGCAATGAAAAGAAAATGTTTAATCGGAATTTTCCTCTGGTTGGCGCCGGTAATATATGGTATTGGACAGCCGGTTCGGCAGTGTGCCACCATGGAGGTTTTCCATCTTTTACAGGATGAATATCCCGAATACCGGGAGAGGCGCGCGGCAATCGAACTGGAAACCCAAACATGGATAGACCGTCACCGGAATATGCTACATAAAAGCCTGGATACCCGTATTGTTCCGGTTGTGGTGCATGTGATTTACAATCGATCCACCGAAAATATTTCCTATGACCAGATCGTTTCCCAGATGGATGTTTTAAACCAGGATTTCCGTAAAATTCTCGGAACACCTGGTCATAACGATCACCCCCGTGGAGCGGATTGCGGGATTGAATTCCGGCTGGCTTTGATCGATCCGAACGGCGGGGCAACCGACGGCGTAACCCGTACTAAAACAACAAAAAGTTCGTTCAGTACAAACGATGCCATGAAAAAAAGTTCCAGTGGCGGCCACGATCCCTGGCCGACAAATAAATATTTGAACATTTGGGTGTGTAAGCTGAGCGATGACATCCTGGGATACGCCCAGCTTCCCGGAGGACCTACCGCCACTGACGGCGTGGTCATCGATTATCGCTATTTCGGCAACACCGGTACCGCTACGGCGCCGTTTGACATGGGCAGGTCCACGACCCACGAGGTGGGACACTATTTTAATCTGCTGCACACCTGGGGTGATTACGGCGGCTGCGACGATGATGACTTTGTGGACGACACACCAAATTCCGCCGAACCGAATTATGAGTGCCCCCATGGGCATAAATCCTGCGGCAGTATCGATATGATTGAGAATTACATGGACTATACCGACGATGCCTGTATGAATTTATTTACCATTGGGCAGTCAGCGCGCATGAACGCGATATTGGAGGGTACGCGAAGTGCCCTCATATCTTGGCATCCGTGGGAGGGCGGTACGAACCTGGCGCCGGTTGCACTGGCCAATGGTCCCTATGCCGGTAAACCCGATGAATTCATCCGTTTTTCCAGCAATGGATCCTCTGACCCGGATGGCTCGATCGCTTCCTATCTTTGGGATTTCGGTGACGGTGAAACGAGCAGTACGGCCAATCCCCGGCACCGGTATACGAGAACGGGCCTATATGAAGTCCGGTTGACCGTCATCGATAACGACGGTCTTTCGGCTACAGCTGTTACCTCGGCCGTCATTCGTGACGAGGAGACAATGGCACCCGTTGCTGAAGCTAACGGACCTTATACCGGACAGGTAGGACAATCCATCAGATTCAGCTCCGCCGGATCTTTCGACAGCGATGGTGAGATCACCGGTTACCTGTGGGATTTTGGCGATGGATTTACCTCATCGCAACCGAATCCGACCCATGTCTATTCCGCCGTTGGGATATATAATGTAATGCTGAGAATCACCGATTCTCAGGGACTCGCCGGTACCGACAAGGCCGTCGTTGAGGTGATACCCCTATCGGCAAAGCCGGAAGTCATTTTTGCCGAAGGTTTCGAATTTATGGACGGTGTCGTTCCCGGCCCAGTTTGGTCGTCAAGGGATTTTGATGATAAAAGCGGACGGGATTACTGGGGTGACCAGCATGTTTCCTGGGGTGCCAAAGTCCATAGCGGCGAATGGAGTATCTATAATGCGGAATGGAGCAATTTGTGGGGAACCCAATACGATAACGATATGAATACGGTGGTTCAAAATAAGCGGCCGGTAGATCTGACAGGCTATTCTCGGATAGAGATTTCCTTCTGGCACTGGTACAGGATTAAAAACGGCGACTATTTTAGCCTTGAAATAAAAAATACGGCAGACAGGTGGGAGGAAGTGAAAAGATGGAGCGGTCTCGACGGTAACAGCTGGCAGCAATCCGCATTTTATGTGCAGGGCGTGGATAATTTGGTATTCCGTTTCAGGTTTTATTCCAATGCCTCCGGTACGGCCAGAGGCGTGTATATTGATGATATTGTGATCTCCGGCGTCAAAACCGGCGAGCGGATCGACGGCATTGCCGAGCCGATCGTATCTGAAAATCTTACGCCACGGATTTTGGATGTTGATTTTATAACTGCCCCGCAATTTGAACTGGCAAAATCCGTCGATAATGTTCAAAGGCAAAAACGGTTGGTGGATATGGGGCTATCGTTACAGGTAGAAAATTATCCCAATCCCTTTAATCCAACAACCACGATTCTCTACTCAGTGCCCGAACAGGCCAGGACGTGCGTCACGGTCTTTAATATGCTGGGCCAAGCCATTGCAAAACTTGTGGAAGGGGAACAGGCAGCGGGGATTTACCAAATTCAGTGGGATGCGGGAGATTTACCATCCGGTTTGTATTTTGCTGTGGTTGAAATATCGTCCGGTGGCGATAATACGTCACGATTGGTCCGCAAAATGCAGTTGTTAAAATGATATGCGCAATGGTATTTAAAAGCGCCTGACAAATAAAATCATGATATGTAACTAATTTAATGTGAACAAGATGACCGATTTCGAATATCTGTTCCGAGTCACCATTCGGTTTTTTCGTAATTTCCCGGCTATCCATTGTTTCATAAATCTGAATTCTGTTTTTATTCCTTCCCGCCTTTAACTTTTACAAACAAAAACGTCGTCGCCGTATAAGCGTTTTTGCCAGTGTGCCTGACCGTCACGGTATAAATCCCCGGTTCTGTATATTTGTGGACTGTCTTGGCATAGCCCTGCAAGTGGTGATCGTCCTTCAGCAGGCTGCGGTCCAGTCCCAAAAACTGCCGGACATTACCGTTATATCCGGTCTGGCAATAAACCGTCACCGGTTCGCTGCCGTCACCAAAGTTGATCGTTTCGTTGCCTTTCGGCGTGTCAAATGAACGCACCAAAAATGTCACGGGATCACCCGGCAGGATACGCAGCGACGGGTAATAAACCGCATGAACGGTGGGCGGTATCTGCTGTGCCGGTGCCAGCGTTGTATCGAAAACCGTGACTGTTGCAGCGTCGTATTCCGAGTTGCCGTTATTGTCGGTAATTTTCAGAATTTCACTGTACTGTCCCGGTTTTGTATACGTTATGGTACATTTCGCTCCGGTGCTCTGATTGCCGTCTGAAAGCTGCCAGCCGTATTCATTGATACCGGCGAATGCCCATGATTTGTTACCGTTCAGCATAACCTGTTCTCCCACATGGGCGTAAATATGCGGCCGCGCCACGGCGACCAGCGCCGGTTTGTATTGCTGCTGATAAGCCTGCCAAATGTACGCATAACCCTCTTCCGTGCCCCATTCTCCGCTGGGCTGCAGACTGTGAATACCGAAATGCAGATGCGACCAGCCACCGCTTCCGCCTTCCTTGCCCAGAACGCCCAGGTACTGGCCCATCTTTATACGGGTACCCGGCTTGAGTGCAAGATGAAACGCCCACATGTGGCTGTAGCGGTACAGCCAGCCGCGTTCGTCCTGAATATAAACGACATCGTATCGAGGTTCCACCGGTGTGTTTTCGTATCCCGGCAGTACCGAATCGCCCGCCGACACCACCAGTCCGTCGGTGGCCGCAACAATCCGGTCGAGGCCCTCGGCACCGCCGAAATCCAGAGCATTATGATAATAAATTTGATTTTGCGGATAGCTGCCGCCATCCACATGGACCTGTTCGTTGCTCATCTGGGTTTGCGATGCGAACAATTTTTGTTCGATGGGAAAGACGAACGTAGCGGGCGTGATCCATGGTGATCCTTTGGGCCACAGGCGCAGGCGGGCGTCCTTTTTTAACGCCCATGATTCGCGGTTCGAGTCGGTATAGATAAACCGGGTGACCGGACAGTCGATTTGCACGTTACCGATTGATTTCGGCAGGTTGTAGCGGGCGGAGTGCAGCGTGAGTGTATCATTATCGACACGGATTTTTACCCACGAGTCAGCAATGGCATCGGTGGGTGGGAAACGTTTTTCTCCCATGTCCAGAAGGCACACGGAAACTTTGGTGTGATCGTTCAGTTCTACGTTTACGGTTTCCCCGCTGTTGAGATCGACGACGGTTCGGAGGAGTTGATGGGGAGGGGATGCGGCGTTGCAATGAATGTTGAGGCTGGCTGTCAATATCACAAATAGTGTGAAAAAATGGTTAAAAGTATTCATTTTTTTGTCTCGCAGTTTTACTGGGTTCGAAAATAAAGTTTAGTGTGAAATTTACGTAAACGATTAATATTATATAGTATCCAGCGATTTATGCTATTGAAAACAAAATTGAATCTGTGACGAGGTTATTTTATTTCTGTAATTTTAACATTTTTATTAAAAATTGAAAGAAATATATTTTTACAAAACTGAATCATTGTGGCAAGTACTTTTAAGGTGTACGGTAATTGGGAAGGGAGAAAATTTGTCCTTTTTCATTTTTTTGTTACGTTTTACCCTTTTTAAATCATATCTATATCAAGGGTGTTGCTTGATCGCCTGAGGATATAAATAATACGCCTGTCAGGGCGTTCGAAAAAATATTTCGAGGATCAAATGGGTCTTTCATTTTAAGAATTGGGTAGTTATATTTTACAAGTCAAGCTGATATGCGCCAGAAATCTTACCTGGGCAACAATGGGTATATCAGCAATAAAAAAGGCGTTATTTTTATCCGGTGAGTGTATCTCTTGTGCAAAGTGCCGAATAGCCGGGTTGACGATCCATTATTTTTAAAAAACAATATTCAATTCTTTTTCACCGGGTTCAAGATTTTCCCAATTTCTTCGAAAACCTTTTCTGCCGAAATCACTCTGTCTTGTTTATAATTCTTCCATCCCGCCGCCACCTTTCGTATAAATTCGACTTGTTCCTGATAGTTGGATCGATCAAGGAGAACGGCTGCCGCTTTGCCGTGCTGTGTTAATACAAAGGGTTTTTTGTCTGTTTGAAGCATTTTAATATACTCCTCAATATGGTTCCTGAACTCAGTCAGGGGCTGTATTTTGGCTATATATCGATCGATGGCATCTCTCCTGTAAAAAAATGTGATTTTTATTTGATTAAGAATCCTTTTTTCGTTGTCCGGTAGAAAAAAAATAGCGATATTACTCTGTATCCTCATAAAAAAGAGGCCAAAAATGCGATTATATATTATCACGCTTTTTTCTCTCGTTTTAGTCGTCGGTTGCACGGACAGCAACAGGTTCAATTCTGTGGAAATTATAAAGAACCATAACGGTTACCAACTGCTACTTGACGGCAACTCGTTTTATATCAAGGGCGCCGTTGCCTGGAACAAATTCGATCTGGTTAAGCAATACGGCGGAAATGCTGTCCGTACTTCCTGGAGACGGTTGGATATGGCCGCAGAAAACGGTCTTGGTTGTCTTGTCAATTTGCCCGTTAGAGCGGAAAGAGACGGTATGAATTACGATGACAGCGTTCGCGTACAAAAACAGTTCAACCGGATTATTTCACTGGTGGATAGTTTGAAAACCCATCCTGCCGTTTTGATGTGGGCACTGGGTAATGAACTGGACTGGATTCCGCCGGGTGTGCCGTATAATCAAAAGGTGTGGGGCCATCTGAATGATCTGGCGGTGAGAATCCATCACATAGATCCCCATCACCCTGTTCTTACCACCATCGGCTCGGTTCATGAAAAGGTGATCCGGGAATTTATACTGGGTGCGCCGGAGATGGATCTGCTGGGTGTCAATGAATACGGCGATATTTTAAAGCTGGCAGGCCGGCTCAGGGAATTCGGCTGGACAAAACCATACGTTTTAACAGAATGGGGTCCGACCGGTTTTTGGCAGGTGCCGAAAACGGAATGGGGAGTGCCCATCGAGGAGACCAGTACCGAAAAAGCGGACGCGTACCGGGAACGCTATGAAAAAGCGATTCTTCAGGATAAGGAGATGTGTCTGGGTTCCTTTGTGTTTTTATGGAACCAGCACCAGGAACGCACCCATACCTGGTTCGGAATGTTTGATGCCCAATGGCGCGAAACCGAAGCCGTGGATGTGATGCGCAAGATGTGGACCGGCGGCTGGCCGGAAAACCGCGCACCCCGGCTGGATTCCATCTCGATCGATTCCAAACCGGCGTTGTCGAATATTTATCTTAAAACCGGTCAACAATGTACCGCGGAGGTTTTTGCGCACGACACGGAGTCGGATCCTCTGACTTTTAACTGGGAAGTACTCCGTGAGGGAAGCCTTTTCCCATACGGCGGCAGGGGGGAGGAGAGACCGCCGGCAATGCCGGATTTGATTGCGGATCCCTCTGCGTCAAAAATCAAAATGTTCGCCCCGGCACAGTCCGGCTCTTTTCGATTATTTGTGTATGTTTATGACGATCATTTTCATTTTGCCACGGCGAATATTCCGTTTTATGTAAGGTAGGTTTCTTGAATGAACGGATTAATTTAAATTAAGAGAAAAAATACAAGTCATTTTTTTGTTCTGGTTCCCAGTCTTGAGGTTAGGAATGAGCCTATCGGGAACAATCCCGGATTGCGGCGTGGGAACCAGTTTCCGGATACTCTGCATCCGGCAATATATACTCTGGTTCCCATGCTCGAGGGTAGAATTTAGCATTTTGGGAATAATCCCGGATTTGTGCGTGGGAACCAGTTGGGGTTGTATTAAAAGTGTTATTTACACCTTTCACCTCGAA
>JAFGEC010000616.1 GCA_016931775.1 Candidatus Zhuqueibacterota bacterium
ACGCATCTCCGTTTTGGGTGGGTTAGATATTCAAAATATAGGTTAAATATCATGCAACGATGCGTCGCACCTATAAAAGTCCCCCCCATACTCACATATTACATGAATGTGAAAAGTTCAGTTACGGTAGAATGTGATTTTGATACACCATAAATAATCCTTGAGAGAAGAAGAGTAGAACGATACAATTAATTTATCAACTGCATACTACTCATTACCTGTTTAATCCCTAAAATACCGATTGTAATATTTTCCTTCAGTAATTTATCGGCAACACCGTAAACCTTCATCCCCTCTCTATCTCAACCCTTCATAATAATACAAATCCCCCCACTCAAAAGTCCACTCCGGTGTGTACAATTTGTCCGTCGCACCGATAACATACCAGGGATTTCCGGAGGAATCGGCGGAATTTCTCAAAACATGAATATCCTGGGCCGGCATATAACTTTGCGCCAGCATGAGCGCGGTCTTGCCCTCTCCTGAAGATACCGCCTTGTCAACCACGATAACGGCGTGGCCGGGAAAACCACCCTCGAGAAAAACGTCGCCGATTTCTATGTCCGATAATTGCCGTTTTTTCAAATGCCGGCTGAGTGAGTAACTGCCGGCATAACTGAACACCGTATTCAGATACGCCCGAAATCCTGTGTAAGAGCTATCCGGACGGGCATTTTGATGCCATGTCACCCGGTTTCCATTTACTTTAGGCCGGAAACCACGCTTCCATTGACTGTAGGCCGCCTCGTGTCCGCTGGTAAAATGGAAACGAATGCTTTCGGAGAGGCCACGGGAAAACAGATATTCCGCCCACAGGCGGATGACGGCGTCCGCACACTGCTGCAGATCACGGGTGCCCGTATCGATGTCCAGGACGCGGAAATGGACGTTTTGGTTGGCTTTCAGATCACCGGAGTACAAATAAACCGCCGTGCCATGCGCTTTAAGGGGTACATTCCTGATCCATTGCGCGAACGATCCGGGCGCTGCTTTCACTCTCGTATACCCCACTGGTGCGGAAATAAAACGCACGCCGCTCCCCCCTGTTTCGTTCAGCCACGGGTATTCCGGCACCTGTGCGAAACCATAGCCGGTAAGAAAAAGAAAATATAGAAAATATTTCATAAAACCGTCCAAAATGGTTTAAAATGGGATTCAAAAATTATTTAAACTGATATTCCGGCGCTGGAATATCGTTGTTACCCGCCAGTGCCCGCAAGGTGGCAGGGCCGATCGCTCCGTCCACCGCCAGTCCGTACCGGCGCTGTAACAGGCGGATAACCGGTACCAAATCGCTAGAATACAACGAATTGACTTCGCCGTTGTAGTCACCACCGGTCTTTAATAGGGTTTTCAGAGCATTGATGGTGTGGCAATACCAGCCCGGCGATACGGTTCCGGATCCGATTTTCAGTTGCAAAACCTTTTTGTTTTCGTTAAAAACCTGGTGGCCGACCTTTAAATTGTGCCAGAATTCAATCAATTTTTGCACGGACAGCGCAGCAGAATGTGTGTAAGAGGACGCCAATCGGTCCCATTCTTTTTTTTCTACGGCATCAAAGTCAAAGGGATAAATGTGAACCTGTACCTGGCCGAAACGGGAGGTATTATGATGGCGGGCGAACGCATACACCGGCAAAAAATTGCGGTTGGTAAAGGAAACACACCCGGCTGTTACGCAATTGCCGTGAATGCAGATATCTCCGCCGGGATTCCCAAAACCGGCGCTGCGGCTGCGCGCCCTGTCGGCGTTGTTGGGGTATTCGATACAAATTTTGAAACAGGATCCCGTCCCCGGTGTGCCGAAATCATCGAGACTGGCCTCGTCCAGTTCCATCCACATCCAGGCGTAACGGCTCCAGTAACCAAAGCTGCCGTGGTAAAAACCCTCAGGCGTCTTGCCGTCATTTATCCGCAGTTTCGGGCCCGGTTCAAAGTCCATTGAACAGATACTGATGTCGGTAATATACCGCAGGGAATCCATAGACGCATTTTTAGCCCATATTTCACACTTTTTCTCTTTTTTAAAAACCCGTATAACGGTGCAGTCGGGCGGATAATCGATCTTGCCGGCGCACCATTCCCTCACCTGATGCGAAATCAGACTGTCGATACGCGCCAGAATTTGCGCAGGCCCGCGTATGTTTTGTGCCATTCCGGCAGAAAACGTGAAACACAGAAGGAATACTATAAATCGCAAGTTGGCTCCGTTGTATTTGATGAAGTGATTTAACCGGATATTAACTTGAATCGACGGGATTAAATAAACCTTTTCATAACATTATAAAACCGTGACTGCATTTTTGGGGGATATCACCTATGTTTTTTTTATCCGGTTCATCCTGTTGATCCAGTCAATTATTCAAAAAGACCAATCCTATTCCGTAATCAATGTATGGCTATTTTTGAACGATTCTGTTATTAATATAGCCTATTATTAAATTTTATCAAAATATTTTTTAATTTTCACAAAATTAACTTGACATTTATGCAATAATGTTTATATTTAACACATCTACTACAATGTAGTAGGTAAACGGCCAAAATTATCTCGAGGTAAAAAAATGAGCGATAATCACGAACTCCCTGAACTCTCCAAAGCGGAATATGACATCTTGCGAGTACTGTGGAAAAACGGCAGGCAGTCGGTGCGCGAGGTTCACGACGTTCTCCAGACCACCTATGGCTGGGCATACACCACCACAAAAACCATGATGGACCGGATGGTGGTAAAAGGCTTGCTGAACCGGGATAACTTTCACGGTGTTTTCTTATACAACGCGGAAATATCCCGCCCTGTGGGTCTGGCGCGAATGGTGGAATTTTTTGCCGACCGGGTGCTGGAAATGGATGCCGGCGCCGTTGTGTCGTTGTTTGCACGCAGCAAGGCGATCTCTCCTGCGGAGATTAAAGAACTGGAAAAACTGCTGACCGATAACCGGGAAGGGAACGTAGAATGATATCTGTGTTGAACCAAACATTGCAAGCTCTTATGCCGTTTTTAATACGGCAGCTTTATTATTCTTCCATTCTGTTTCT
>JAFGEC010000617.1 GCA_016931775.1 Candidatus Zhuqueibacterota bacterium
ATAATGTTAAGATTTACGTCAACCTTAACATGTCACGTGGCCAGCCGTTATGTCAACATTTCTGAAATCCTATGGGATGGTAGTGATATGAATTCTTTTATTCTCAGAAGTGCAAACTGATTTTTATTTGTTTCAATCAAGTAATATTCTTTGATAGGATCTATTGGTTGAACTGATGAGGAATGTATATAATAGTTGTCAATTTCATAGAGAGGCCAAGAACTGTATCCTAGACTATCAAGTCTTGGTCGTTTCGTTAAAATCGACGTATCTATTTCATTCAAATTTGGAACATGATATGAAGGATAAAATGTTAAAAATAATTGTCCATCACATCCAGGGTCTAAATTGCCAAATGAAAAAGCGAAATCTCCATTAAAATTTAAATTATAATTGTTACTACTTGAGTCAAATGGATAATGGTCTTGGACTCTTCCTGATAAACTTATGACTTTATTTGAATCAAGGTCAACTGCCGACATACCTGGTAGTGAGTCTATAGAAAAATGGTGCACTTCTCCAAATGATTTGAATAAAGAAGAAATACCAATTAAAATCAATAAACTTTTATTAATTTTCATTTGTGTCTTCTCCAAGGTTTATAATCAATCAATTTCTTATGCCGCTTAACGGCTGGCCGCACCGCTTCAGCGGGTCGGCTGCCGTTCTCAATGGCAGCCTGCGGCCTGTTAGGTGCACGTTAGCCCAATGCCTACCACAGCGTTTCTTTTCGCCACCGATTCATATTTTTGCATTTCAGTCTTTATCGCGCCTTTCCTAATAATTTTATTTATCTTATCCGATAATATGTTTTTCCTGAAGTCACATTTTTTACCTGCAATTCATTAAGTGCATTCACTTCTTGGGCTATTTGATAAATTGACCTTCCAGATTTATTCAGTTCACGAATTTTCCTGACTTGTTCGACCGATAAAGTTTTTTCCCTTGCTTCTATAACTTTTAGGTAATAATCATCATCCTTCCAAAGTTCGGCGATAAACGGATTTGGAATACCTTTTCTTGGATTTTTCCTAATATATTCCGCAATCGCTTTATCTCTTTCCTCAAGAGAGATGTCCATATTACTTATTATCCGACATTCATGGAGCAATTTAAGTCCTTTAAATCCTCCTGGAATCATATTTAATTTCCATTGATCATTAGCTATTTTATCAACCGCCATTTCTTCCCAATTCATAGCAGCTTGATACGAGAAATTGATTTCTCTTAGGGAAGATGTAAAAAGAACATTAGGCCTTCCATGTTTTTCACGCCAAACTTCATAAAAAAGACGTCTATCCCCACGACGCATTCCTCGTATATGCTCTTCTAAACGTAGAAGCCAATTTCGTCCAGTAATTCCGACATAGTAATAACTATCAGCATCAGTAAAATTCATCAGACTATTGATATTATCTGATATTGAATGTATATAACACTGAAAACCCTCTCCAGCATCTCCCCATCCTTTCAACAAATATTGAAGAGGTACTACAGTCTTATGTGTAATTCCATCTTCATATTTAAATAACGTATGAAGCTGGGCTGGACCAGGAAAGTTTCTTTGTGCAGCTCGTGTATTTATACTGCGTTCTTTGATATATAAACCCTGGGCAATCTCTACTGGTGAATTACATAATCTCTTTGAACCTATTTTATGGTTAAGTGTCTTTTCATTTTGACTAATAAGTGAATCTATCGAACCATGTAGAGGACCTTGTTTATTATTTATACCCTCCAAGCATTCATTCAGTTTCGCAATCAACGGTAATCCATTTCCCTTAGGCAAAAGGTTAAGGCAGTTTCGCATATCAAGAAATCTTGACTTCATAACTTGTTTCCTTTTGCATAATACCTATGTGTTATGAATCAATAAAACCATTAAGTGTTGCATCCAACATCATGATGTCTTTTTTGATCCCCTCTTCCCGATACATAAATGCACTTTGCATTTGCAAAATAAATTTAAGCGCCCCAGCTGGATTACGCTCCCGATCAAGGAATTCGATAAGCTGTTGCTGAATCGTCGGCCCTGCTATTACCCTCATATCTCGACCTAAAACTCTTGCGGATATCAGTTCGTAATCCTCGCCGGCAATATCGGGATACACTGAATACACACTTCCACTTGGGTAAATCTCAAGGTAGTTGTACATGATTTCTTTAAAATCTTTTGCATCACGATCACGCTCATCGGGGTTGTCGCACCAAGAAACGATTTTCAGCAACGCAAGACCGGCGAGGGATGCGACCTTTATGGTAGTTGGCGGCGATTCTATGATTTTAACTTGTATAGCCGCTGCATAGGCCTCATCAAACCCGGCCATACTCATCTCATTGTTGCCTCGGCGCCAGCGTATGGTTCGCTTACTTTCTTCAATTTCACCAAAAGGCAAAATGTCTATCTTTATTTTTTGTGGCACCGACGATTCGTATCGATGTTCAATCTCTGTTTCTTTAAACTTCTCATCTGACAATAAGGTCGAAGTAATTTTAGAATATTGATCCCATGATGCGACTCTGACCCCAATATCGACATCGAGGGTCACTCGTTGCGTGCGAACACCATAGCCGTATTGCAAAATGAAATCCCTTGCCGCCCCGCCGACAATAAAAAACGGGATACCACATTTACTAGCCGCTCGGTCTATCGCTGCCAGGACCTCGGCTTTAGGTGGTTCAATCTTCCTTGAAATATCGAGCAAGATATCGCTCATATATCATCTTTGCTGTTTCGGTTGTTCGTCCGTCCGCTCGAATGATCAGATCCGCATACACGAGCAATGGCGGCGCAAGGTTGTCCTTTTTTTCTGGGTAGTCAAAATTCCAGAACGGTTCCATTATTTCAATTTCACCGTTCGGATCTAATCGAAACTTGTTTTCGAGGATCAGCTGTTCGGGTATCCTCGTGGCGTAGAGCGTAACCATTTCGGGTTTTAAATAATTAGTTAATTTATACGCGGCCACCTCTCCGCCCCAATATCCTTGTTCCAGGTTTGCATTCAGCCACCAATCATTCCGATCGGCGTGATAGCGTTTAATCAATAATCGCGGACGCAGCAATTGTTCGTAACCGACCAGCCACAGGCGAAGCAGCGCATCCTTTTTCATCAACCGTCGGATGTTTTTGCCGATAGCAATAATATAACCCTGCGTCTTTAAATCTCGTATAACCCCCGCAACCGTACCGAGGGCTACCCCCGCTTTAGTGGCAATATTCCTATAGGGCGCTCTTAATAGATCAGGATTGCACAACAATGTAAAGAGTATTTGTAAGCCGCTGGGCTTAAAATGATGGGCAGGCTGTTCAACCAATGCATTGCCCATCTTATTCCCCTTTAAAAATAAAAACGTCGCACCGGCATTTATATAGGCGTTTCCGGCGCAATCGATAAACTGAATGCCCTGGTTTCTAAATCGTTCCGCCAAATTCGGATTCACATAGTTCGTAACCAGAATGCACGGATCTTTCATTGTATTCATATTAGGCATTATGCCCGCACCAGGATTTCGTACAATTTCGACGGCGAATTCCCGTTTTATTCTCCGCCCCGGGAACTCAAGGAGGACATAAGTATCGATGTCTTTTTTCCCTGGCTTAATCGTATAGGCAATACCCGCGTTTTTCTTTAGGGCTTCTGCCGCCAGGATTAAAAGCTCAGTTTCAGGAAAATCTCTTAATTTATGGCTCATTTGTTCATTCCTTATAATTGTTCACTATTAATGAACATAACATATTTTTGAACAAAAATCCATAAATATTAATAATTTAGGCATTTTTAATAAGATTAATGTGGCTGAATTAATAATAAATTGCCTCAATAACGAAAGATGGCATGGTATATATACCATGCCATCTTGTACTATCAAAGTAAATTCAAATCGGAAGAAAAAATGTTTTCCCAGTTAGTTTCCAGGACTAGTATATATACTAGTCCTGTAACTACCATCAATCGCATAAGAGAAAATAAAATGCGGATTAAAAAAATATTAATTATCATTCTGAACAGCTAGTATATATACTAGCTGTCAGAATGTAACCATTAGGTTCCGAGGAGAAAAATTATGGCACCTCGCACCCGATTCTCACAAAACCAGCTTCAGATATCCACCTATTTCGAAAATTTGCCAGGCA
>JAFGEC010000618.1 GCA_016931775.1 Candidatus Zhuqueibacterota bacterium
AATAGCCGAGATCGCAATGGAAGAAGGATTGCGATTTGCAATTCGTGAAGGCGGCCGTACTGTCGGTGCCGGTGTTGTAACGAAAATTATTGAATAAATTTCTAGTTGGAGAATATAGATGGCGGGTCAAAAAATCCGAATCAAGCTTAAAGCCTATGATCATCGTCTCATCGACTTATCGACCGAAAAGATCATCTCTACAGCAAAACAGACCGGTGCGATGATATCTGGGCCGATACCGTTACCCACAAATCGTACGGTTTATACGGTTCTGCGTTCACCCCATGTGGACAAAAAGTCCAGGGAACAGTTTGAAACACGTGTTCACAAGCGGTTGATTGATATTCTGAATTCATCTCCAAAGACGGTTGATGCGCTGATGAAACTGGAACTTCCGGCCGGCGTCGATGTGGAAATTAAAGTTTGATAATCTCTGGTACCAAGAACCAGTTTACCCGTAATAATTTATAAACGTATACTTTTAATTTTGTGGAATAAAAATGCACGGAATAATCGGTAAAAAACTCGGAATAACACGGTTGTTTGATGATAACGGCAATTCCTATGTTGCTACAGTTGTTCAGGCAGGGCCGTGTTATGTAACGCAAGTCAAAACCGTTGAAAAAGATGGATACGAAGCCGTTCAGTTTGGTTTTGAAGAGAAAAAAGAAAAACATACGACAAAACCTGTTTTAGGTCATTTGGCAAAAAACAACCTGAAACCATTTAAAATTCTTAAGGAGCTTAGAGATTTTCAGAGTGAAGAAGTATTGAAGCCGGGCGATGTTATAAAAGCCGATATCTTTCGTCCTGGAGACAAGGTAAAAGTGACGGGAATAAGCAAGGGAAAAGGTTTTGCCGGAGTTGTTAAACGACACAACTTTAGCGGCGGTCCTAAAAGTCATGGACAGAGTGACAGGCTTCGTGCTCCGGGATCACTCGGACAATCATCGTATCCGTCTCGGGTTTATAAAGGACTGCGTATGGCTGGACGGATGGGCGGTAAAAATGTGACGATCTCAGGACTGAAAATTATGAAGGTCGATTCGGAGAATAATCTGGTCATCATAAAAGGTTCTGTTCCGGGTGCAAATAAAGGATTTGTTATAATAAGAAAGTAAGACGATCATGGAATTAGAGGTCTATACAAAGGATGGGGCATCTGCCGGGAGAAAGATTAAAGTATCCAAAAAGATATTTTCAGCAGAACCCAACGAACATGCAGTTTATTTAGCGGTGAATGCTCAGCGAGTAAATTCTCGTCAAGGAACGGCTTCGACCAAAACACGAAGTATGGTGTCGGGCGGCGGGAAAAAACCCTGGAAGCAAAAGGGGCGTGGAACGGCACGAGCCGGTTCATCACGTTCTCCGATTTGGCGAGGAGGTGGTATCACTCATGGCCCACAACCGCATCCATATCATTTTCGTTTGCCCAAGAAGGTCAAGCAGGTTGCACGCATCTCAGTTCTTTCAGCCAAAGTAAAAGACGAACAAGTCAAGGTTTTAGAGGATTTTAATATCGAACAGCCCAAGACCAAGGAAGTGGTAACTGTTTTGAAAGGATTTGGGCTCGAAAATACCAAAACACTGTTGCTTTTATCCGAATACAATAAGGATTTTTGGCTGGCCGGTCGTAACATAAAAAATTTGAATATTGTTTTGGCACAGGATGCTTCAACTCTGGACTTGTTGGATTGTAAAGCAATGCTTGTCATGGAGAGTGCCGTTAAAAAGCTTGAAGGTATATTAGCAAAATGAAAAAGAACAAAGTTCTCATACGCCCTATTTTAACTGAAAAGATGCTTAAAATGCAGGAAACGCACGGGAAATACGCGTTTATCGTTGATAATGCATCTAATAAAATCCAAATCAAAGACGCAGTTGAAAAGAAATTTGATGTTCTTGTTGAAAACGTTCACACAATATACGTCAAAGGCAAATCAAAACAGATGAACACACGACGTGGAATTACACGTGGGAAAAGGCCGGATTGGAAAAAAGCGATTGTTACTCTTCAAGGAGATCAAAAAATCGACTTTTTCGAAGGCCCAAAATCTTAATCCGGTATTGGGAGATATATAAATGGCATTAAAATCATTTAAACCGACGACACCCGGACAGCGATTCAAGACGGTAAACACTTTTGATGAGCTTGATGGATCAAAACCAGTAAGGTCATTATTAAAACCAATGACAAAAAAAGGTGGTCGAAATAACAACGGACGTATTACGGCCCGGCACCAAGGCGGTGGCCATAAACGGGTGTACCGAGTCATTGATTTTAAACGAGAAAAGTATGAAATCCCTGCCAAAGTTGCCGGTATACAATATGATCCAAATCGGAGCTCATTTATTGCATTATTGAACTATTTGGACGGTGAAAAAAGGTATATACTCGCCCCTTTAGGGCTCAAAGTTGGTGATGTCATTTTATCCGGCGAATCACCAGAAATTCGAGTCGGCAACGCCATGCCTTTGGCAAAAATTCCACTTGGCACATTGATTCATAATATAGAACTCAAGCCAGGAAAAGGCGGGCAGATCGCTCGA
>JAFGEC010000619.1 GCA_016931775.1 Candidatus Zhuqueibacterota bacterium
GTTTGATGGCATAACGTATTGCCCCCTCCGTAACTTCTTCAAGTCGCGCGATCTCGCTGTTTGTTTTGCCATCATTTATATGTTTTTGCATCCGATGTAATACATCGGGCAAAAGTTTATAACAACTTCCATGGCGAAGGTCATTTTTAAAAAATCCTTGGTCACCATGCTCTTCTAAACGTTTAGCATAGCGCTTTACACTATCGTAAGAAACGCAAAAACATTTTGATATACCTGATCTTTTGCATAATCCCTGCAATATCAATTTGGATGTAATGTACCTAAAACTTTTATTATCATTTTCTGAATGTGAAAAAACTGAAAGTCCGTTTAAAACATAATTGACAATGCCATCCTTTGTAAAAACTCCAATCGTGGCCGTAATTAACTTGATTTTATTGGGGAATAAGGGTAATAGTAATTGCATTGGGGATCACCTCAATTGTTGTTCAATTTGGGCTATTTTAGGGTGATTTTAATTTACGAAAATTTTTGCTTAATTAAAAGGATTGATGTGATTTATAAGTTGATATTATATTGTTTTATCAGCAATTAATGACACTATTCATGCCTGTTTTTGATATTTTTTATTAATAGAGGTCAGGAGTTCTGAAATTAAAAAGTTGGCTAGCTCCTTTATATGCAGCCCCTGACGGGGCTTCATATTTTTTTCACTTTTACTATAGATATGCTGTCCCTACGGGACAAAAATTCCATTGAAAATATTGGGTTCAATCATAATGTAAAGATTGCAGTGTAGCCCGTGCTCTTTTTACCAAATTCTTGTACCGTTTTTTCCCTTTCGTGTCCCCAATAAATTTCTCAAACAAATCCTTCGCTTTATCAATCCGTCCGGCCGCTGCATGACAGTTTGCCTCCCAAAACAACGCCTCCCACAGATTTGGTGAAATCCGGAATGCATTGCGGCAAGCTGCCACAGCGTTATCGAGATTTCCTTGATGAAACCGCTGGTAAAAATCAATTGTTGCTTCAGCCAACGCCAAATGCCCGATCGGTTCATCGGGATTTTTTTGAACGCTGTTGATACTCTCCTCCAAATTCCGGCGGATAAAACGGTCGGTCCGTCTTTGTTTCCGGCAAGGGCGGCAACGAACGGCAGTCACATTAAAATTAAACGCTAATGTTTCGTACCAAAATTTTTGTTCACGCGCCGTAAACACAAAGGGTTTATTGCACTGATAACAGACACGCTCGATGTCCTGATAAAAGTACTTTGGCACCCAACAACCCGAACAAAATACCTGCTTGTGAACGTCACCCGCGATTGCGCCCTTCGGCAAAACCGGCTTGTAATCGGGATCAAACTCCCAATAATAGGACGTTTTGCCGTCGGGACGGGTGTAACTCACTTTAATAAGTGGGATATCGCCATAAAGGGGATGGGGAACCGAGCGTTGCTCGGTCTCTTTTTCTTTGCGACGCTTTTTATGTTCGGAGGCCTTGAACCGGTGTTGTTTTCTGTAATTTTTCATGGCGTTTTTACATATTATAGGGACAAAGGCCACTAAAGTCAAGAAAAAAAATAAAACGGCATGATTTTTGCTATAAAAATGTTATCAAATTAAAATTTCCAAACCCATTAAAAGGATTTTAATATAATATTGTAAATAAATGCTTTGAGTCACCAATGACTTGAACCAATTCAAAAAAAAAATTACTTTTTGAAAACTGTCAAAAAAAAATGACAAATAGGGAGGAGAAAAGTATGAAAAATATTACTATTATTGTCATTTTATATGCCTTCACCGCATTTGCACAAATGACAGTGGAAAATTCCGGCGGCACAGTATTAATGAAGATTTTGGAGAACGGAAATGTTGGAATCGGCACTCAAACGAATCCAACAGAAAAACTGGAGGTTGCCGGAAAAACCAAAACGGATCAACTGCAAATCGGTACCTCTGCAACAAACGGCCATGTGCTACGCACCGATGCCAGCGGCAACGGCAGCTGGGGCCAAGTCGGTACAGCCGGGATTGCAGATCAGGCCGTAAACTCGGCAAAGATATCAAACAACACAATCGTCAACGCAGATGTCAGTACGACAGCCGCAATTGCCGGTACAAAGATCAATCCAAATTTTGGTTCTCAGAGTGTTACTACCACAGGTAAAACAACCACAGGAACATTTCAAATGACCGGCGGTTCTCCAGGAACCGGTAAAATCCTCACCTCCGATGCCAGTGGGAATGCATCATGGCAAACTGCAGCACCGATCGTGGAGCAGGACGGCGTTGTCGGTAATGAGATCACCAACGCAGGCAATAACAGTCTTACACGAACCGGCAGCGGTACCGCTGCTTCACCCTTTCAAATCCAGATCAATCAGACCACAACCGATGGCTGGTATGTCAATGAAGGCCAGCCTAATTCAATTACAACAGGGATGATAACCGATCTGACCATTGTGAATGGAGATGTCAATGCCTCAGCCGCCATTGCCGGCACAAAAATTTCCCCCAACTTTGGTAGCCAAAACGTGACGACCACAGGAAAAACAACCACGGGAACGTTCCAAATGACCGGTGGCTCCCCGGCAGCCGGCCGGATTCTGAGGTCCGATGCAAGCGGTAACGCCAGCTGGTCGACACTCGCTGATGTGGGTGGCATTACCGGCGTAACAGCAGGACAGGGCTTGACCGGAGGCGGCACCAGCGGTACGGTCACGGTAGATGTCGGGGCCGGAACCGGTATATCCGTTGCAGCCAATACTGTTTCGGCACTCACCAACAATCCCATCTGGAATGCGAATAACATTCAAAGTGAATATGTAACTGATGAAACTCCGGAGGATGGTCAAATATTAAAATACGATTATACGCAAGCAATGTGGGTATTGGAAAATAATAATAACAGAAAGATACTGACCAATGAACTTCTCGATCAAAACATCCTGCCGCCGTCCATTCCGGTCAATGTGAATAGCAGTACGACTTTTACGGTCACGTATTCGGGGCTTTCAACAAAAGCGTTATTCGCAACGGTTTCTTGGACATGCCAAATGAACACCGGAACAGGTATTTCAAAAATATGGGTGCTGCGCAAAAATGTGGATGGATCCAATGATACACTCAGAAGGCAAAATTTGATCGGGCAATGCACAGCGCAATCCGGTGCCCAGGCAGGTGAAATTCAACTGGCCAAAGTTCCTTTGCACGGTACGGGCACATCAAAGAGTATATATTTTTACGCCCAGTTATGTTCCGGATGTACGGCGTATATGTGGCCTTATATCGTGGCGGTGGAATCTGAATTGTAAAAGGCCGAGCTGATTTGACACTAATAGGAGCCTGTTAAACTCGAAGATTTGTATTTTTATAAATTTTGATTTTTATGTATTTAAAAATGTAACCTCAAAATCAATGATGTAGAAAAACAAATATTTACGACACAAATCCGACAGGCTCCTGGCCCCAAATTTCGATGCACCTCGAATACACATTTAATGACTTTTTTCGATAATTCATCAATTTTCAGAAAATTCACCATGTCCTTCGTGAGCTTCATGTTTGTTTTTTTTTACAATGTACGAGTTGTTCTTGCCGATAATATTTTACTCTGAAATGACCATCAGTCTATTAAAAAGTATATCTTATCCGCACGGGCCTTTCGTTCGTTCCATTCGGATCGATAATCTGTAAAATGATAATCCCCTCCGATCCCGGATACATGGCCAGATAACTCAATTTTAGGGGGATCAAATTGAACCTAACCTCCTGAGTGATCAAGGCCTTGCAGGCATCGCCGTTGTTGTCGTGAGACAACAAAACTTTTGTCTGTACGGGCCAGGATTCCATAAAACCGCCGTAGTTGACCAGCAAGAAATCATGTTCCTCACAGCCGCCGCCGTATCGCACCTCAAAAATGATAGTATCCTCCACAATCTCGACATTTTTAATTTCATACAAATCTTTGGGCAATTCCCGGACTTGCGATTCGGGTATAATCTGAATCGGTGGCGGTATTTCAGGATCCGAACCATCCCACCAGGGAAACGGGAGATTTTGACAACTCGTGAGCGCTATCAGGATCAGAACAACCAATGTAAAATGAATAAAATTTTTCATTTGACTTTTCCTTATAATTTTTGGAAAAAATACGCAAATAAAATGCCAGAAAAATTTACCGGTACCGACCCACCGCAATTCGGAAAACAAATAACAATAAACGTAACATACAGTAAATTATATTTCGACGCAAGAGAAAAAGAAAAAGAGAATCCAGCAAATTTGTATAGCCTCCAAAATGTATCAGATTTTTAAAACAACAACAGATATTTGATAGTCGCCTTCAATGGTTCAATTTTGTAGAACGATTAACTGATTTTTTAGTGATCGCGGATAAATATTCTTAAAATGTGAAAAAGTCTTAAAATACTGCAAAAAATTTTGTATTTTTATTCAATTGGTACAGATAGATACTTTCAATGATATATTTTATGAAATTTCTTTTTTGCTGGACTCATTATAGTTATCTTGATTCGGGACGTGAACATTAGACAACAAATCCGATAAAGGAGAATTGCCAAAACAAAAAGTCTTAACACTTTAGGACCTGCGATGTAAAACTTGCACCATTAAGTATTTGTTTATAAATTAATTATATTCATTGAACAATGAACAGGATGTGAGTAATACTAATCCCTATTTCTGATTGTTTTTCCGATTGAACCATCACGTCGATCCTGTTGATCCGGTCAAAATCAAAGTGTGATTTTAATAATTCATTAAAGGAGAATTTCTGATGTCAAAGATTATGATCTTTGTGCTTTCAACGTGTATTTTCACGACAGCTTTTGCCGGAAATATAATTACTGAATCCGTTTACAAAACAAAGCTCAACGATCCTGAAGCAGTCTATTTTACACCTGAAAATTTTGCCATTACGGCGGACGGCAAAACCGACGTTTCAGAAAAACTGCAAAAGGCAATCAACCGGATTAAAAATGAGAAAAATTTCGGTATCCTGTTTATTCCGGAAGGACGGTATAAAATAACAAAGACGATATATATTCCCAAGGCGGTCCGGTTGATCGGCTACGGCAAAAAGCGTCCCTTGATATTTCTGGCGGAAAACTCACCCGGTTATCAACAACCCGTCGAATCCGACAAGGGCAAGGCCAA
>JAFGEC010000091.1 GCA_016931775.1 Candidatus Zhuqueibacterota bacterium
CGCAATGAGTGAATAATATCCGTTTTCAAATACCTGAAGTTCGTGCTCATCCGTATAATAGCCATGCTTGGCATAAAATGAATCGACAACGGTATATGTGGTATCAAATCCAATATATCCCGGTCCGAATGGATAGCCATAACGAACCAGCATCGTCATGATACCATTTTTTTGAACTTTAAAATCCCTTCTACGGTCCGGGGTCTGCAAATACCATACAGCTTCCCCATTATTGTCAAAAATAACATCAAAAGGATTGGTGTCATCCCAGTTATTCATAAATATGTAGCCACTGTCGGGATTGTCATTAATCGTGATGTTGATGAGCGGAAGATTACCGGGAATTGAAATACCATTGCTTTGAATGATCGCTTCCGCTGTTTTAGCGGTGGATTCTATTTTTACGGGAGAATATGCTTGTGCGGGGAATTCTCGTTCTTGTGTATCTGGTTTTGTAAGATTTTTTCGAGACATTGAGTAATATTCGACTTTAGAAACAAAAAATTGATAGGAAAATAAAAACAGGCTGTCGCTTTCTCCTGACAGCATTTGCGGATGAAGTGATACGGTCACGGTATCTCCGGGGGGTAACGGCGCCTCAGGTAAAAAAATGATCGTCTTGTCATCGGAAGCTATTTTGGTCAGCCCCGGCAGCGAATCTCCATTTTGTGCGATCAGTGTAATAAACGAATCCCGATTGGTCACCTCGAAAGGTGAATTTTTTTCAAATCTTAAAATAACAGTGGTGTATCGTGTCACATGTTGAGCATTCGGAACCGGCGACAGATATTGATAGACAGAATCCGTATCCGTCGATACTGAACCCGAAGCAGAGAGAAAAAGTGCAAAAACAGTAAACAGTGAAAAGACCAGAATTTTATATAATCTCATTTTTATGCCCTTTTTTTATTCGGAGTTTGCTTATTTATTATTCATACGTAAATTTGAGCTTTTTGTTTTATAAAAATTGAAAAAGTTGAGGAGCGGTTTGAATGAATATCTGAGAAAATGGCTGTTTATTATAGAATTAAGGGAAGCAAGTCCAGCAATAGAAGTTTATCGATGGGTGTTTGTACCGCTCGTTTTGGCGTAAAAAACAAGATTCTAATGGCCGAATATCCATATTTGTTTGATTTAAATTCTTAAAAATCAATTGACTGATAAGGTCCGACCCTATATAATTAACTGTGGCTATTCTGAAATAGCCTGCCCCGAGGGCACAACAATTTTTGCATTTATAAAATCTTTGGGATAGAACAATTTTAAACATGATACGTTTTAATATTAAAGTTTTGCGGGTTTTTTGAAGATTTAATTGGAGGATTTAATATTATTTTGAAAAATAAGCTTTTAGTTTCTTTGATATTTTGCACATTCTGCTATGCGCAAAACAATGCGAATATATCGGGACAAATTGTCGAAAAAGAAACGTCCAATGTTTTGCCATTCGTGCAGGTTGTATTGTCTCCCGCGGAATATAATTCTATCATAGCCGGGACGCTCTCTGATAATGAAGGACGATTTACCTTTAGTGGTATGAGCCAGGGTAGTTATATCCTTAGATTTTCATTTATTGGATTCACTGAGATAGCGATCCCAATATTTATCGGAAAAACAAATACCAATTATGATATAGGCACGATCAAGCTTGAATCAAAAGTGCTGCAAACGGAGGATATTGTTGTGGAAGCGACACGTGCCATATTATCCTCCGGTTTGGAGAAAAAATCTTTTAAAATGGATGAATATTTTACCCAGTCCGGTGGATCGGTTTTGGAAGCGCTAAAAAGTCTGCCGGGGGTAACCGTCGATCAGGATGGAAAAGTTTTATTGAGAAGCAGTGACAAGGTGATGATATTGATCGACGAGAAACAATCCAGTTTGACAGGTTTTGGCAATCAAAAGGGATTGGATAATATTCCGGCGACCAATATTGAAAGCATCGAGATCATCAATAACCCTTCGGCAAAATACGAAACCACGGGAATGGCAGGCATTATTAACATCGTCAATAAAAAAGAGAATAAAACAGGCCTGTATGGTGAGTTGGGATTTGCATTTGGGTTAAGTGATCTGACCACGCGCAAGCAGGATCTGCCGACAGAATTGGGACGATATTCAAAAAATCCTAAATATATTCCAAGTCTGGGTCTCAACTATGCAAATCAAAATGTCAGATTTTTCCTGCATTCGGAAGTTTTGCGCCAACGTCGCTTGCCGAATAACGAATTTACCACAAGAACCTACAAAGACGGACGGCGAACGGTTTCCCAGGTCCCGGAGAATCGAACACATATCAAATCTGACTGTTGATTATGTCAAACCCCTCAAAAGCGGAAGGGTGGAGGCCGGTACAAAGCTTCAGCTTCGTACCATTCCGGTTGAATACACCACCGAAAAAGGATTACAATCCATCATATATCCCGGACTGGGTGAATGGTCTGATTGGGGAGAAAATATATTTGCGGGTTACCTGAACTATTTTTATGAAAAGAAAAAGTTCGGTATTGAAGCCGGTGTGAGGGTAGAACAGACGAATGTGTTTTATGATATCGCTCCTGAAAATATATATTATGCTGAGAACGATAAATATGATTATTTTGAGTTTTATCCGAATGTCAGGTACACTTATAAGGTGAACGATCAAAATAACTTTTCATTATTTTTGGAAATTTAATTCCAGTTTTAATATTTATAGAAATATTATTCATGATTATCAGGGAACGTTATTGTTTCCTTATGAGAGACCTTTTATTATTGAAAAGACATCCGATCAGACAAGGTACCTCAAAATGACCAATCTTTTCACGCTTCCTGCAGATTTACAGATTCAGGTTGTATTTCTGTATTACGCGCCCAAGAATATTCCCCAGGGACATCAGTATGCGCGTACATCGCTTGATTTTGGCATTAAGAAAGGCTGTATGAATGATAAAGGTGAAATTATTTTTTCCTTTAATGATATTTTTAATCGATATGGAATCAAGCAGAAACTCGTCGAAAAAGAATTTGAAGCTTTTTATGAGAATTATTACGACACGCAGGTTGTGCGGATGGGATTCAAGTATAAGTTTTGAGAAAAAAGCGTTTTAATACGAGTCAGCACAGACTCTTCGGCCCGGTGTAGAATATTTTCAGGCATACCCTGTTTTCTTTTTCCCTTGACATTTTAACGACATTTTTTTATTATTTATTCAGGGTAAAAAGTTGCAGGGTGCGGTTCGGTTATTCTTCTCGCCAAAGAAAGCTCAGGTTCGTCAGAACCGCAACGTACGTTGCTCAAAGAATTTTTGTCGCTCTAATAATATAAAACATGATAGTCCTAGGGCAGAATCCCAGGGCGATGAATATTTTTTTCATTTTGTGAGGAATACATGACTATTAGACAGTACAACGAGTCCGATCGCGAGATACTGATGGATATTACCATTCGCTGTTTCGACAGTACCTCCTCCATCGATCACAAAATCGAACGACTATTCGGCCTTATTGACGGAAAAGATTGGGCGTGGCGAAAAAAACGAAATATAGATAAAGATATTACTGAAAATTCAGTCGGCATCTTTGTGGCTGAGGAAGAGAATTCACCGATTGGATATGTGACAACACAAATCGACCCGGAAATAAAAATTGGTTCGATTCCAAATCTTGCTGTTCTTCCGGAACATCGAAAAGCTGGTATTGGCAGAGCTCTAATCGATGCGGCAATAGGATACATTCGAGAGCAGGGATTGAAGCTTGTGCGTATTGAAACATTGGATACGAATTCCGTGGGTAAGTATTTTTATCCAGCATATGGATTCAAGGAAATTGCCAGACAGATTCACTATGCTTTGCCGCTCGATTGCACATAACGAAAAATTCAGCTGACCGAAACTCGGAGGATTTTTGGTTGTTTTGTGAGCCGGGTTTATTTGATGTTATGTGCCTCGCTCGAGGCCTTTACGTTTTGTTTCGTCGGTTGATTTAATTGTCAGGCTATCGCTATCCTTTTTCTTTCTATTGAAAAAAAGGCGGATCAATCATGTATCACTTAAAATCTATACTATTAATGATTTTAACAAGTTTTCCTTTTTGTTTCGCTGCTCAAACATCCCAGAATTAATTAGTGAATGGAGATTTTTCTAACAATAAAACTGGTTGGGATTTCTCTGTCAAAGCACCTGCTCAGGTGACTGGTTCTGTTGTTACGGGAGAATATATTGTTACTATCACAAATGGCAGCACAGAAAGTTGTCATGTTCAACTCCTGCAATCGGGCTTATTCATCGAAAATGGGAAAACATACCTTATTTCTTTAGATGCTTATGCCGAGAAGCCACGCAAGATATCCTTATCGGTTCAGCTTAATTCTGATCCCTGGACAAATTATTATACTTTTAGGAATATAAATCTGAATACAACCTGGAAGACCTTTCGAACCACATTCACCATGCACAATCCAACTGACTCAAAGGCCAGGTTCTTGTTTGATTTGGGTTTGTCCGATATTGACGTCCATTTTGATAACATCAGGGTAGCTCTGGCTGAGGCACCGCAAGCACCTTTTAAACGCGGTGTCAATTTTGCGGATTGGCTTGAAAACTTTCGGCATATTTCACAGATGAATTTCAACCGATATACAAAGAAAAATTTTAAAGAAGCCAAATCATTGGGTTGTGATCACATTCGCGTCCCAATCGATCTGTTTTATATGACGGGACCTGCACCTGACTATCTACTTAATCCGTTACTCTTTCTCATTTTGGATCAGGCAATAGACTGGGCTGAAGAACTGGAATTGCATCTGATTCTAGGGGCCTGTCGGACTCAGAGATTCCTGTTTTTATAAATTTTTAATTTTTATACACTTAATAATTTAACTTCAAAATCAATGGCTTAGAAAAAACAAACACTTACGACACAAGTCCGACAGGCTCCTGGACCACTATGTTTTATTCAATCAATAACATCTTACGAACGAGGGTTATTTTCTCTGCCTGCATTTTTACAAAATATACACCACTCGGCACATTGCGTGCATTCCACACGATTTTATGCTGTCCAGCGGCAAGTACATTTACAACCAGTTGAGATACTCTTTGTCCCCTCACATTGTAAATACCGATCTCTACTGGGCTGGATGAAGAGAGAAAAAACGGGATCGTTGTATTTGGGTTAAACGGATTGGGATAATTCTGATCAAGTCGAAAACCGGCAATATCCCTATCTTGCCTACCGACTACTGTATCGAGTCCGCCGATGTTTTCGTCTATCCATTGCAACCGTAAAGAAATCCAATCTTTCAATTCCTGAATCATGTCCGTATATGTCTGTCCGGTCGGCAGCGCATCCGGCCATTTTTGAAAATTCCGGTCAATTGCCTCGGAAATTTCCTGCACGAATCCATCAATATCAGCATAAAGGCTATCCTGATGTAAAACAGTTTCACGCAATTTTAGCCATCTTTGCTGTGCAAGTGACTCAAAATAGGTGGAATGGGCCAGCTTCACCCACCAATCCGGAATCTGATATCCATCATTCGGATGCGTCAAGCCGTAATCGATTTGCCAGCCTTCCCATAATCCCATATCGGGCGCATAAAAGGCTTTGGCCATGCTGAGGTTCATATCCCAAATCGGTCCCATGACAAGTTTGCCGCCATTTTTGTCCCGGTCTTTATACATAAATGCGCTGATGCGGTATGCGTCGATATTTTTGCAAAATTCGTTTAGAATAAAATGATCAACAAATGAAGAAATATCTATGATATCCAGGTAGGTATTATCTGCCGGCCAGTGCACGTCCATTGCGTTTTCAAAGGTATCAAAATAATTCTTAATGTATTCCTTTTGTTCAATAGTAATATCATCCGGTTTCGGGTAATCATATTGATAGGGATTTCCTTTAGTCGATCTCCATCCGCCGTTATTTTCACCTTCCTCTTTATCGATTTTGATAATGTAACCTCCGGTCAATGAATCTCCGGCCACATCATCCCCGTCCAACCGGGCAATGTCAACACGGTTTTTATCCCTTTTAATCTTTTCAAGCAGCACATAAATTCCCTTGTAATCATCGTTCAGAACCAGTTCACAAAAAGCCGTTCTGCTGGCGTACCGTCCGATTTTATTGGATAAAAAATATGCGAGTACGTTACGAATCAACGTCTCATCCTCATACGGACCGTTCAGTATCCAGTCATTTTCGCTGGGCAGACCTAAAAGAGATACGTTCAGGTTTTCCCCCAATGAATCCCGGGTTTCCAAACGATACTGTTGCTTTAAATAACGGGCCGATGAGCTGCCGCGGAGTTCAATGACGATCCGATCGTCATATTCATTTGCCGGATCGGCGAGCGTGTGTAAATGCCCCGTTCCGTTGTTGATCACTTTCATTTCAGCAGTAATTCGAGGGCTATCGACAATTCGCTGTCCGTTCGTGTTTATAATGAAAAGCGGCAGGGTTGATGATTCAAAATCTACTGATCCTTCACGTTCCCGAGGTCCCCATTGGGCATGAAGAGGAAAAACAATAAACAGATTAATACATGTATATGAGATTAAAAAAATTGGTTTTAAAGTACGGCGAAATTCCATTAGGTTCTCCTTTTGGTAATACGAACTGAAAAAGAATGGTTGTTAATAATTAGACGTCTCTAAGTATAATTTGTTCGGGCTGAGTAACCGTTTTTGATTTCAGAGGAAAACCGGAATATTTTAGTACAAAGAACGAATCGCAAAGAAGCGGTGACGGTGGTTGTGAAGAATAATATAATGTTAAAGTGAATTTTTACCGATATATCCGAAAAGCCGAAACCGTATATTTATAAACGTAATTTTCAATAACTTTTCAAAAAGTCTTTCATAAAAAAAAAACATGATTATATTATTGTAATAAATACTTTATAATTTAAAAACGCGATAAAGACGCCATGCTGGGTAAAAAACCATTTTGGAATACTGATCCAGGATCTTTCCGGGCTTTAGGCTATATGGCTGTATATCAGGCGCTCAGTATTCATATAGACGTTATTACATCAGTTACAAAGGAGGAAGATGATGTTCAAAGAATTTAAGGAATTTGCACTGCGGGGGAATGTCATTGATATGGCGGTTGGAATTATCATCGGCGCGGCTTTCGGAACAATCGTAAAATCACTTGTTTCAGATATTCTAATGCCCCCAATCGGATTACTATTGGGGAATGTTGATTTTTCCAATCTTTTTCTCACGTTAAAGGACGGCACAACGGCCGGTCCTTATGCTACACTTGCCGATGCTCAGGCCGCGAGTGCGGTGACCGTCAATTACGGTATATTTTTTAACACGGTTATAAGCTTTTTCATTATTGCTCTTTGTGTCTTTCTTCTCATCAAGAGTATAAATAAACTGAAACGTACGGAAGAAAAACCTCCGGCTGAGCCGACAACGAAACAATGTCCTTATTGTTTTTCTTCGATATCCATAAAGGCGACGCGCTGTGCAAACTGTACATCTGAAATAAAATAGGTGCGAGTTTGTTCGGTCAGTTGGAAACAGGTAAAAATCCCACAGGGGCGTAAAAAAAAAGTCTGAAAAGGAGCGGAAAGGATGGGCAAAATTCTCGTTTTGTATTACAGCAAGAGTGGAAATACGAAAAAAATGGCTCATCTTGTCGCCGACGGAGCTGTGGAAATATCTGGAATCGAAGTGAGACTTAAGGCAATAAATGAGGCAGATCGTGAGGATGTCCTTTGGTGTGATGGATTGGCCCTTGGTTCGCCGACCCACCTGGGAACGGTTGCTTATGAAATGAAAAAATTTTGGGAAGATAAAATTACAGATTGGCAAAAACTGGACGGCAAGATCGGTTGTGCCTTCAGTTCTCAAGGTGGATGGGGTGGAGGTGGTGAACTGACATGTCTATCCCTGTTGACTATTCTGATGAATTTTGGATTTCTTGTATTCGGCGTCACCGACTATGCCGGTTATCAATTTACAGCCCATTACGGTACGACGCAGGCTGGGGAGCCGCGAGAAGAGAAGCAGAAAGAGGCGTGCAGGCGGTTGGGGAAACGGCTGGCTGAATGGATTGCGGTATGTGTGGATGGCCGGAAAGAATTACATCCACTTTGCGGGAATTATAAACGTAATCCGTGGGATTAATCATATTTACATTTATTCTCCCGCACCGCCGAAGATACTTGCCACATGGAGCAACAATATTCAAAAATTAGCCGAACAAACAAGACTCAGTCTACCCGTGACCGTCTGTACCGACCCGCGGCATGCCGTCAACAAACCTTACAGTTTAAACAACTTTAATACCCAGGGCTTCTCACAATGGCCCGATCCGATCGGTTTGGCGGCCACCGGAGATTCAGCACTGGTTTACAAATTCGGATCGATTGCCGCTCAGGAATACAGAGCCGTTGGAATACATATGGCCTACCACCCTATGGCCGATATTGCAACAGAACCGCGTTGGGGAAGGATTGCAGGCACCTTTGGCGAAGATGCTCACCTGGCTGCCAAATTGACCAGTGCTTACATTAAAGGATTCCAGGGAGATAGTCTGGGGCCCGGCAGTGTTGCTTGCATGACGAAACATTTTCCCGGAGGCGGCCCACAAAAAGAAGGCTGGGATGTACATTACAGTAACGGGAAGGAACAGGTCTATCCGGGAGATAATTTTGATTATCATCTCATTCCGTTTAAAGCCGCTATCCGGGCCAAAACGGCTGCGATTATGCCCTATTATGGTATACCGGTCGATCAAACATCGGAAAATGTCGGTATGGGATTTAACAAGGACATCATTACAGGAATCCTGAGCGGTCAATTGAATTACGATGGCATTGTTTGTGCGGATTTCATCACAATTTCACCGGACGAATGTAACGGCAAAATTGTTAGTTATGCCAAGTGCTGGGGCGTCGAAGATCTGTCAATAGAAGAGCGGTTTTTAAAAGCCGTAGAGGCTGGTGTGTATCAATTTGGCGGAGAAAAAAATCCGGCCCGCTCGAGTTTTTAATGCACCAGGGTTCGCTTGCTTTTGATCAACCGTCTTTGGATAAATTATTGCCCATTATGAAAAATAAACCCGTTATTGTCAGCATGTATATGGACCGGCCGGCCGTAATACCGGAAATAAATGATAATGCTTCTGCATTGCTTGCGACGTTTGGTGTGTCTAATGAAGCGATTCTCGATATTATTTTTGGAGAATTTAATCCGGCCGACAAACTTCCGTTTGATTTGCCTTCATCAATGGAGGCCGTGGGGAATCAAAAAGAAGACGTCCCTTTTGATTCGGAAAATCCTTTATACAAGTTTGGGTACGGATTGTCCTATTAAAAATTGATGAATACGAAATCAAGGGAAACCTGATTTGGAATTTTGCTTTTTGATTGTAATTTCCTGTGTAGTCTGTAATAATCAAAAGTGTTTAAGGAGATAATTAATGATAAAACGGTACAAGATTTCGGTTATATTCATTCTGATGATAAGCCCGTTTCTTATTTACTGCTCTGCAGCCCACAAAATGTTTCCAAATAAGGATATTCCATCCAGTGAGTTGAATGAGCCGACATTGAATAAAAAGGTCCCGGTGGCATCCCGAAGTAGTGAATTTAAACAGGCGGTGAATGCAAAATTGAGGGATGCCTTCAAAGATTGGCCAGTTTATGTCAAATTCATCGGATTAGGAAATCTGAAAAACGAAGACGTGTAACAATATATCACCGTTGTCATGCTCAACAGTTGAATGGGGCGGCAGCAGCAGAACTGTTACCGGGGATAATTCCGCGAAAGGAATAAAAGCCGTCGGGGATGGTATCGACATCAATGGTTCGGTTATGATGACCGATGGCATTTTACTCATTAACGGTCCCATCGCCCAAATGAACGGCGCTCTGGATTATGATTCCTCGTTTAAAATAACCGGAGGACTGGTTGTCGCTGCCGGCAGTTCCGGTATGGCCATGGCTCCGAGTATCACGTCAACCCAATATTCGGTGCTGGTGAACTTGAGGACGACGCTTTCACCAAACACACTTATTCATATTCAAACCAGCATATGATCTCAGTTACTGGTGCGGTCGAAATCAGAAATACAAATCCCGGCGTTTGATGAGATGTTTTTATATATACTCCCCACACGTAACTGATATCTTTTTTGTTTTCTGTCTATTTGTTTGATTTTTACCGCTTGAATACTTATATTCGTGTTCACGAGAGTAAGAAACGCGTTAAAAAAATCTCGTTGCCGAAAATGGCGCTACAATTGGATATTGATAACCTGATAGCAGATACCGGTTATCACGATTTTCCCGTTTTATAAATTAAAGTGGGAAAATTTATAACCCGGTCAGTTTGTTCCATTCTCTTCTCTTTTTCGCCGAACGGAAAAATTTAAAGCTTTTCTGCCTGCATGAACGATTTCAAAAAAGGAGGTCGACCATGAAAATAGTGGAATTATTTATCCTTGTTTTTGTAACTTTTTGTTTTTCCGGAGAACCGGTATGGCAAAATTATACCAATGGAGACTTTGTAGAAGCTATTTGCGTTGACGGTTCTCTGGTTTGGGCAGGGACCACCGGAGGAGTGATTGTTCTTGATCAGAGCGCCGGAACCTTGGAGTTCTATAACCGGGCCAATTCATGGGTGTCTTCGAATGATATCGGTTCGCTGGCAATAGACGCCGACGGCGATAAATGGATCGGGGCTATTGAGGGTGGAGTGATGCACCTGCGTGGTGATAACTGTTCTTATTACAACACAGCCAATTCAGGCCTGCCGGATGATGATGTCACGGCCATCCTGATGGATGAAAATAACGACAAATGGTTTGGAACGTGGGGCGGCGGTTTGGCCAAGTTTGATGGTGACGGGTGGATCGTGTATAACACTTCTAACTCCGGCTTGCCTGAAAACAGAATTGGATGTATCGCAAAGGAGAGAAACGGAGTTCTCTGGATGGGATCAATGTCCAGCGGTCTGGTACGGTTTGATGGCACCCAATGGACGATATTTAACACGGACAATTCGCTGTTACCGAATAACCATGTCGTCTCCATCGCTGTCGATAGCAATGACGTTAAATGGATCGGCACGCAAGACGGTCTGGTTGAGTTTGACGGCACCCAATGGACGCTTTATACCGATTTAAATTCAGGTTTATCATTCTCGGAAATTATGGCCATCGCCGTCGATGACAGCAACAACAAGTGGATCGGTAC
>JAFGEC010000620.1 GCA_016931775.1 Candidatus Zhuqueibacterota bacterium
ATTTACGGGGCGTAGCGCAGCTTGGTAGCGCGTCTGAATGGGGTTCAGAAGGCCCCCGGTTCGAATCCGGGCGCCCCGACCATTTTCATCGTTTTCCACTTCTCAATCACTTCTGTGCTTTTTGCTCTTAGTATTTTCATCACGTTGCGTTTATGCCATTTGTGGTTTATTATGTTGACTATGGCGAAGCGTAACCCCACGACACTTGAAGAATTTGAAGCCGAGTTATTCAAAGACCCGGAATTCCTGCGGGAATATGAGGTGTTAAAGCCCAAGTATGACATGATTCGACGGATGCTACAGCAACGAAACATAACAAAAAAGATAATTCCAAGACAAACAAGAGAGCTTTTTTAAGGTAGCAGATGCGCTTGACCTGGAAATATGCGTCAAAGAGCGGACGCCAAACACCGCTGAATAACTACAGCCCCCTCCGGGACATTTATCCCGGGCTTGAGGGAAAGGACTTTGAGATAGACTGAGGCGTGTTGACCTCAATTTCTCCCTATAAAGAAAAAGGAGCTTTGCGAGGCTCCTTTTTTGTTGCCCGATTCAACACCTGGAGCAAGCGAATAGGTAGGTAAGCCCGAAGGATGCGCGAGTGAATGTTATCCACGGTATAAGATCTTCTTCTCATAATCTACGGCTTAAGGGGCAGGGGAGGAAGGTTTCTATTCTCTCTTTTAGTTCTGGGTCATCAAGCAAATTACAATTGACACGTTCAGCTATCAAGACTATTATTAGGGAAAATACCTTAAGATAAACACGATATGATATTGTACACTATGAAATCGCCAACTCATACAACCCCTACAGAAGTAAATATTCCTGACAAATATTTCTGCGCACTTACAAAAACTTTCTCACCGATTGTCTTGGATGCATTACTAGACTTCGGTGATTCGAAATACTTAAAAGAAATACTGCTCAATAGCGGGATTGGCGATCGCCTCGAGCCTGAAATGACAATGGCTGAATTTTTCGAGTGGCTATTTAACAACATTTCTGAAGAGTATCGAAATGAGTATGTATACAAAAACATCATAGCACATAAAAAATTTTTGAATAGACATTCGCTGAAAAACTCTTACATGCTTACTGAATTCAGGGTAGAAAATAGTCGCGCAGATGTAGTAATCATAAATGGTACATCGAACGTATATGAAATAAAGACGGAGCTGGATTCATTCAAACGTATTGATAAACAAATCTCCTCATATCTAAAAGTGTTTGACCGCATAAACGTCATTTCTTCTAAGCGTCAACTTAAGACCATTAAGGAAATTGTACCAGAGCAAGTGGGATTACTCGAACTCACTCCAACATCGGAAATCAAGACAACGAGACCTGCAGCATCGCAGAAGCATAACGTAATACAAGCAGTGATTTTTGACTCATTAAGAAAAAACGAATACATGAACATAATAAAAAAAATGTTTGGGTTCACTCCTAATGTACCGAACACAAAAATATTTGATGAATGTAAAAACATGTTCTGCACACTCTCCCCAGAAACCGCCCACGATGAGATGGTGAGAGTACTTGGGCAAAGAGGTAATAAAAAACTTCTGAATGATCTTTTAGAGGAACTACCTCGATCACTCGTCGCCTATGTGATCGATAGGAAAATGGACAAATACAAGGTAAAGCAACTAGAAAATATTCTAAAGCTTACACTCGGTGAAGTACTAGAATCTCAATAAAGGCGGAATTATGTATTATCCATATTTAAGGGGAAAACAATATGAATTAATCCTGTTGAGAGAACAGGCATTTTCTATTTCTCATTCAGATATTTGTCCAATTATCGAGCCAGTGAAAAGAAAATCTGGGACTCTAGAAAGAGCATTGTCACAATTGATTGAGGCTAATGCTAAGTTCGTAGTAATCGCAAACCCTCAATATGGGGATTATGTTCACGACACCGATTCATTATTTGACTTTTATGACAAAACAATCCCTCATGGATACCAAAACGTTTCGATAGGCTGTATAGTTAATACATTAACTTCTATAGACGAAATTAAAGCGTTCTTTAAGCGTGTTCTGCACGAAAACATATCGATAATACACTACGGATTTCGAGATTGGGCCCGGCTCCAACAAATGATAGATGAGTCGGATAAAGTCCGGTCACATATATTTATTGAAAAACACGCGAGTAGGTTGTATCGTAATCATTTTACAGAAACCGATTTGGAATGTGTGCTGATAAGAGATGGTTTCATTTCGACGAAAAATGAAGCATATCCACCAAGTGAGCATTTCTCAGACTTGCATATTACCTATACAACCGAAGGTGTTCAAGGATTTGGGGATTTTTTAATTGTTGGCGACGAATATCGTGAAGCTGGGGGACCTGCATATGCTGTAGCCATCCACATAACATACCTTGAAGATGAAGATGATATGTATATTAAACACTATGTGTCAGACCAAACTGGTTCCCCTTCAAATATAGCAGGCAAATTCCATGAAGCTGTTAGCAAACTAGTGGCAGATTGTGGAAACGACGGTTCACATATTTTCCGCTCGGAGGCATGCGAGGAATATATTGACTTGTATAATCAAGGTCATTTTCCTGGATTAGGATATGCCAAGAAATTATCAATGCAACATCATCTTGAACTCATGAGTAATTATTTGAGCAGGAGATAGAGCGATTACTACCTGTTGTCCTAAATGCTTTGCAGATAAACGGATAAAATCACAAATATCTCTTAAAAGTAAATCGAGGGGTAATTGTCCCGTTTGTGGTAGTATCGGAGACGAACTAATAGAAGCGACAATATTAATAGATTACTTTCAAATCATTTTAGATTTGTATGAGCCTAGTGATGATGCTTCTGCCAAACCTCTGTTTCAAAGCATACAAGAAGATTGGATGCTCTTCAACCCAAAAATTAGAGAAGATGGGATAATAAGCATTCTTGAGGACATATGTGCTGATACTCAACTTCCAAGGCAGCCCCACGTTCCTGTTAAAAAACCGAATTTAAGTAAAATATCTCAATGGAATGAATTCAAAGAAGAAATTAAGCATAAAAACCGGTTCTTCCCACAAAAAGCGCCAGATATCGAAAATCTTCCTGATTTTTTCGAATTGCTTGAAATTCCTAGTACGGAACTTCCTGAATATATATTTCGAGCTAGAATTCAAAAAAAGGACACTTCAATTCCTCTAGAAGAAATGGATAAACCATCCCCGGAACAGTCTTCAAATGGAAGAGCAAATCCAAATGGCATTTCTTATTTGTATGCAGCGAAGAACTATTATACAGCCATTTCTGAAGTGCGACCTTACAAGGGGGAAATGGTTACAGTGGCACGATTCCGTTTGAAGAATGATACCAAAATCTTGGATTTAAGAAATCCGAGAGTGACTATCTCTCCATTTGATGTTGTTGAGGAAGAATCGCTCGCATCTTTACATGCTGAAATGCCTTATCTTGTCATGCTAGGAGAAGTGCTTTCAGAACCAGTTGTACCCAGAGTAGCAGACCTAGAATATCTACCAAGCCAATATCTTTGTGAATTCATTAAACATCGCAAATTTGATGGTATTATGTATAAAAGTTCTTTGACTGAAGGTGATAATCTAGCGCTATTTTCTGAAGACAGTTACGAACCAGTTGATAAGCAGGATTATAAAGTCACAAGTAACAATATCGAGGTCGTTAAAACTTAAAGTTATTTATTGGATATAGAAACACTTTAGACATATTATTATTTCTAAAAAGGAATCAATCACCCTCCGCTTCTTTGCTCATCATCACAATAAAAAACCGGAGCCTTTTTCAGGCTCCGGTTACGTTTTTACGCAGGGTTGTTTTCTACTGCTCGTCTTTGCCTTTGGTGAAGTTGCGGCCGATGATGGTGGAATCAAAGCTTTCCGCGAACATGATATGCCCGAACATGATGGGTTTGTCCACGCG
>JAFGEC010000621.1 GCA_016931775.1 Candidatus Zhuqueibacterota bacterium
AGCGAAAACAACGAGTAGAGGCTTGAAAAAAAAGATACCGAGGAACGATGCAAATTAAAATATTTACCATTCCTGTCGGCGACAATGGGTCAGCCGTTGAAGAATTGAACCGGTTTTTACGGGGAAATAAAATTATTCAAATCGAGAATCAATTTGTCAGTCATGCAAACGGCGCATACTGGTGTTTTTGCGTTCAATATATCGAAGCATCCGGCAACCAGAACTATGGTAAGAAAAAAATAGATTACAAGTTTATACTGGATGAAGCCACATTCGCCAGGTTTTCCAAATTACGGGAAATCCGGAAAAAGGTCGCTGCGGATGAAGGTATTCCGGCATTTGCCGTTTTTACAGATGAGGAACTGGCGGGTCTGGCGAAACTGGAAACCATAACTCGGAAGACCATGCTGACCGTAAAAGGTATAGGGGATAAAAAAGTCGAACGTTTTGCCAAATACTTTATAACGATGGAAGAAAACCATGAAGCGGCAGGGATATCTGATTGAAAAAATAGCCGATTATTTTAATTTATGCCTGGCGTTTTATAAAGCCCAAAGAGGTAAAAGCGCCAAAATCGAGGTTATTGAGTATAGAAACCGGTTGCAGGAGAATCTGACAAAATTGCGATCACAAATTTTGTCGGGCAACATTGAAATCGGAAATTATTTTTATTTTACGATATACGATCCCAAAAAACGTTTGATTTGCGCAGCACCATTCGGGCAGCGGGTACTGCACCACGCGTTGATGAACGTTTGTTTTCCGTTTTTCGAACGTGTGCAAATTTATGATAGTTATGCGACGCGAATAAATAAAGGCACCTATGCCGCGCTCGACAGAGCAAAACGATATAATCGACATTACAGTTGGTTTCTAAAACTGGATTACCGGAAATTTTTTGATAATATTGATCATGGCATTCTTGAAAAACAACTGCACAGAGTTTTTAAAGATAAAAATCTGCTATATATTTTTAAACAAATTATTGGCAGTTATAGCGTAACACCAGGTAAAGGCGTACCAATCGGAAATTTAACCAGCCAGTATTTTGCCAATCATTATTTAACACAGCTCGATCATTTTATCAAGGAACGGTTAAAAATAAAGGCTTATGTGCGATATATGGATGATCTGGTGCTGTGGGATAGTGATAAAAAAATCTTGAAGAAAAGCGGACAAATGATACAACAGTATTCACAGGAAGAATTAAAATTGACCTTGAAACCATTTTGTTTGAATCAAAACACATTCGGTTTACCTTTTCTGGGTTACCTGTTATACCGTGAAAAAATTCGTCTCGCTTTTCGCAGCCGGATTCGGTTTGTCAAAAAGGTATCTGTTTATGAGAATAATTACGCATCGGGTTTATGGACACAGAAAGAATATCAGAATCATGTTCAACCCTTAATTGCTTTTACAGAGTATGCCGATACCAAAGAATTTCGAAAAAAGATATTAGCGATGTAAAAAACGGGCATCAATCGAGGGTTCGAACCGCGTTATGCGCGGCGGCAGCTGGAACAACAATGCCAGGAACTGCCGTTCTGCCCAGCGTAACAACAACAGGCCGGAGAATCGCGACAACAATGTCGGCTTCCGCCTTGTTTTCGTCCCGCAGCTCACGGAAAAAAGTCGGATGACTGCCGGTGAACAGATTGATGTCCCGCTCGCTGAAAAGGCGACAAAAAACGATACAAAAAACACAGTGCCGGTAGGACGGCAGGATGCTTGTTTCGACGGCTCTGTGAATTCAATATTAAATCCGGATTTGAAAGATTATACGAATCGCCCAACGCAGCACGGATTAGCCCTGATGTTTGCAATGACCACCTATCCTCGTCTTTCCGCGTTTTTTGCAGAGTTTGCCGGTAAAGTGTGAAAACGGGGCACGTGTCCGACTTGACGCACAAGCGGCTAGCAGGAGTCGTCCAAAAACGTCATTAAACACGGTTTGATTCCGAAAAAAAGGGAGTGGTACGGTACATGTGAGCGTTGAACGAACGGATAACCGGCTTTATCTGCAGGTGAGCGATATGGGTGTGGGCATTAAACCGGAGGTTAACAATTTCGGAGCAATATTTTATCAACAATAACAACTCACATGTTGCAGGAAATGATAAACCACGAAGGACACGAAGAAATTAAAAAAATTTGATAAATTATCGAAAAGTTATTGGATGTGCAATAGAGGTTCATCCATACTTAGGGCCAGGGCTGATGGAATCAGCTTATGAACAATGCCTGGCAAGCGAATTTTCTATTGCAGATTTTTCTTTTTGCTGATTCATTTCAATGTTGAGCTTTTAAAAGAAGGGATTAAAAGGTTCGTCCTTCAAGTCTTCGTGAACTTTTTGGTTTTATAAATTGTCAACAAAGTATATATTTGTACGAACCTTTGATATCGCATCAGCTAATAATTTTCCATATGTAATTCAAAATAAGCCTGTGGGTGCAGGCATGCGGGACACGTTTGCGGTGCTTTTGCGCCTTTGTGGATATAACCGCATTTCCGGCACATCCAGTATACATCCCCTTCTTTTTCAAAAACCACACCTTTTGCCAGATTATCCAGTAATTTCAGATATTTTTTTTCATGCTTGGCTTCGATGCTGGCGATCATTTTAAACGCCGCCGCGACCTGGGGAAAACCTTCCGCTTTGGCAATTTCTGCGAATTTTGGATACAGCTCCATCCATTCTTCGTTTTCGCCCATGGCAGCCGCTTTGAGGTTTTCCGCTGTTGTGGCCGTCTTGCCGGCGGGATATGTGGCTGTGATCTCGACGCTTCCGCCTTCTAAAAATTTCTAAAAACGACTGGCATGTGCCTGCTCCTGGTCGGCGGTCTGCTGAAACATGGCGGCTATGTGCTCCAGGCCTTCTTTTTTGGCCACTTTGGCGAAAAATTCATACCTGTTTCGCGCCTGACTTTCTCCTGCAAAAGCCTTTAAAAGGTTTTTCTCCGTTTCGGTTCCTTTTAGGGATTTTTCCATTTTCTATTTCTCCTTGTTAATTTTTTTCAAACAGGTCTTTTGTAGCCCCGCAAACAGGACAGGTCCAATCGTCCGGCAGGTCTTCGAATGAGGTTCCGGGTGCAATGCCGTGATCCGGATCACCTGCAGAAGCCTTGTACTGGTAGTGACATATTTGACAGGTGTAGATTTCCTCCCCGGCCTTGATGTCCGTTTCGTCGATAAATGTGGGTGCTTTGGCGGGCGCTTTTCCTTTATGAACCTCACGGTAATATTTATATGTCAGCGGATCCGCATTGGGCTGTACCAGTTCGGCTGATAATATTTCTCCGATAAATAATGTATGCGTTCCCGCATCGACTGTTTTTATGACACGGCATTCGAACAGTGCGCTGGTGTCATTTAAGACCAGCGGGAGTCCGTTTTCGCTGGTTTGCACGGTAACATTGGCAAATTTGTCCATGTCTTTTCCGCTGTTGTATCCAAAAGTCCTGATGATATCCATCGAAGTGTTCCGGGTTAAAACCGATACCGCAAAAAATTTGCTTTCGGCAATGATGTCGTGTGTGTAATTTTCCTTGTTCACACTGATTGCCATGGTTGGCGGTTTAGATGTGACCTGGAATACGGTGTTGCCGATAAATCCGTTTTTTTTATTATCCCATACTGATGTAATGATATACAGCCCGTAACTGAGCTGGTAAAAAGCTTGAAAATCCATCTTGTTCTCCATCTAAAAACTTGTGAATTCCATTATACATAAATCCGAATAAAAAGGCAAGGGAAAATGAAGCACCTTCGGGAGGTGGATATGGACTTCCGGGAGGAGATTATACACCTCCGGGGAGTGGTAAATGGCCTCCGGGAAGTGAAAAAAAGTTGTAACGTTTCGATCCGTTCATGTCATATCTAAGAAAAGGCATTCCTAAAGAGGATTTTATGCCCAGAAGAAAGATCGATTTTCGGCCCGGCAATTACTATCATTGTTATAATCTTGCTTTGCACTGTGTCCGGGCGTTTCCATATGCTCACGATTATATGAAATGCTTGGAGCTCACAAGTAAATATATCGAGAAATGTAACATTACAGTCGTCGCATATTGTCTCATGCCGAACCATTATCATTTTTTACTCCGTCAAAATGGTGGTAAATCTATATCTTTGTTTATTCAATGTTTATTTGATGCCTATGTGCAATATTTTAATAAGAGAAACAATAGAAGAGGGCCGCTTTTTATCGGCCGATTTGATGCGTCGCTGGTTGATACCAATGAATACATGATGCATGTGTGCCGCTATATTCACATCAATCCCGTTATCGCCGACCTGGTTACCAAAGCTGAGGACTGGCCATTTTCAAATTATCTTGAATGGCTCGGAAGGCGCGATGGACATCTGGTCGATAGGGATTTTATTACCCAGTACTTTCAGACACCGGAGCAATACCGGGATTTCGTTCAATCTTACCTTGGAGAGGTGCGGCCTCCCGGAAGTATTGCGTAAATCTGTTGCAAAAAGTATACACTGTCGTCCTTTTTCACTATGCAGTCACGTTATTCGACTCGAATTAGTAATTGTAAATTTTAAATTTATGTAAATATCAGGTTTTTTGGCACATCTCTTGTCAGTTTTAAAAGTGTCTTTAAAATAAGGAGGATGTCAAATGAAAACCAACATTTTTAAACTTTTGATCCCGCTCATGGCGGTGATTCTGCTTGTCGGCTGTACAAAAGAATCGACAAACGGACCGGAAAATACGGCAAAGGCGCCGCAGATACCGCCTCAGTCCACTTTTATTATGGATTTTGAAGCTTTTCCTTCTCAACAACAGGTATTGCTCAAGTCAAACGGTTCCGAAAAAATTCTCGGCCACCAGAATTGGGGATGGGCTGCAATCAATGTCGGTGTATGGAATACGTTCATTACCGTCGGATTGGTGGTTCCGGTGGCTGCCTTTGTTGAATCGTTTAACCATGAACCTGAATTACAGGCCGACGGTTCATGGACCTGGTCCTATCAAGTCAGAGCCGCCGGTGTGTTGCATACGGCAAAATTGCGGGCCCAGGTCAAAACGGAGGGTGTTTTATGGGAGATGTATATCTCCAAACAAAATGCCTATGATGAATTTTTGTGGTACAGCGGACTTTCAAATTACCTGCGGACTTCAGGTACATGGACGGTGTACAAAAATCCCGACGAACCCGTTCCGTGTCTGCAAATCGAATGGCACCGCAATCCGGCACAAAAAACCGCAGACATCCGGTACGAAAATATCACGCCGGATGATCCGGAAAACGGTGGTTACATTTATTACGGCGTAACCAACCAAAGTCCGTTTGACGCCTTTTACACAATTTATGCCAAGTCAAAAGATAATCTCGTGGATATTCAATGGGATTTGACCGATATTAACGGCCGAATTCGTGATCCCAACCATTTTGGCGACCCGGACTGGTATTGCTGGGATGAAACTTTATCAGATGTTCAATGCAACCAATAAAGGAGAACACCATGAAACAAACCGTCAAAATGATACTCGTGATATCCTGTTTTATTCTTGTTGCTCTGATTGCCGGCTGTTCCGAAAATCCCTCCGGTCCGGAAAACAACAACAGCGGCATCAAAAACATGGAATTGCAAGCGGCAGGAGATGCAGGTGTACTGTTGTATGGACTGGTGAGTTCCGCACGGGACGCCAGTGCGTTGATGAACGGACAGAACGGATTGCCGGATACGGGGCTCGACAGTCAATTGATGAACAATGCCGCCGATGCAACCATCCGTAACGTTGCCACTCCCATGGTAGAATACTATCAGCAAAATCCCCGGCGTCTGCACAAGGTCATGGGACGTGAAGTGGTTTGGGTTATGCGCTGGCAAGATGAACAAACCGGCGCATTTTTTCATGCGGTTCTGGAATATGACAGCGATAACGGGCATGCTTATGCTTATCAGGTGATTACGCAAATCCCGCAGGGTGATGTGATTTACGACTCGTCCGCTATTGAACTCGATGCAAATTTTACACTTGAGGATTCAACGGATGACATGCTTATATCTTTTAAAGAGCTGAAAAAATTTCGAGCCGGCTTTCACATCCTTTCCGAATACACAACAATCGATTTTGATGATTATACTCCCGGCAGCGAGCCCAGCGGTGGATTTGTAACTAAACAAACCGTTTATTCGTCCGGCCAGGATATAATCAGGATGGTTGAAACCATGGAATCTCATGCAAAGGATACCGGAGCATGGGAAAAACACATCGATTATGCAAACGGACAGGAACATTTCGAGCGGATCGATTTTTCGGAAGGCGGCGGTACCTTTGAAGAAACCCTGCGAGACGGTACACATTCCATTGGTTCTTTCAATACCCTCGAAGACGACAATATCGGGCACTGCACGAAAACGACCACATATCCGCCGGGTCACGATCTCAAGTCCGTCCAGGAAAATTGGGATGCGGTTTTTAATCCGGCTGATTCGACTACGGATGCCTCTTTTTCGAAAACCACGGTTCGCCTCGACGGCACGACAACAACAGAACAGTTTGACGTGGATGAATTTGTACAAAACGGCTATCGCGGCCGGAAAATCAGTGCGGAAAATTCCGATGGAACCGGCGGCGAGATCACCTGTATTGATACAAATGCCGGCCAGGATGTCGAAGGCTGGTGGATTGAGGATAACGGACAATATATTTTGGCCGATGGCAGTTTCTACACCGACGGCAGTGCCCGTTTGAACCTGACGGTTTACGCCTCCAAGCAGGCTTTTGAAAACGGCGAACAACCGCTGTTTACCGGACAGTTCTTCTTTAATCCTGACGGCAGCGGCAAAGCCGAACTTGTGGCGGATAACAAAGTCTATAAAATCGATATTGATCCCGATGGGTCGCACAAGATCAACAGCTAGAAAGCGAAAGATGTGGCGTGCCGATTTGGTACGTCACATCTTTTTATACCTCCCGGAAGTGAAAAATTACGTCATGTGTAAAAATGTTGCAAAAAGTATACGGTGTAAAAAACACTCCAAATGTTTGATAATTATAAAAATTTGTTAATACTATACTTGTGCCGGTATTCCCAGATGGCACATTTTTTGTTATTCTCTTTTCCGCTTGATAATTCAAGAAAATCAATGTACATTTATTTTAAATAAAAAATCCGGAAACGGTTATGAAGTATCTTTTTATTATTTTGTATCTGGTAAACGCCGTATTTTGCTTTTCGGCAAGCTTGCGGGTGGAAAGCATTCAAATTACGGGCGCGACCAAAACGCACCACGATGTGGTATTCCGACTGTTGGATTTTCAGGCCGGGGATTCCATTAACGCCGCGATAATTGCCAATAATATCGCCCACTTACAAGCAAGCAATTTTTTCCGCCAGGTAAACATTTTTACCCGTCCCGGCGGTGAAAAAGGCCTTGTTATAGCTGAAATCGCCGTCAAAGAACGCCGGTATCCCACACTTCATGTGGAAGGCGGTTACAGCGAATTTGACGGCTGGTATATTTCCCCCTTGTCGGTCCGCTATGATAATCCTTTCGGAAACGGATGCCGGTTCGGCATCAATTCTTATTTGGGCGACCATCTGAGCGGCCTGAGTATGTCTTTTCTCGGCAATCATCTTTTCCGGTCCGGTTATTGTGTCGAAGCCGAAGTTTATGCGACCGGTCATGATTATATTCATACATTTCCGGACCGGACCTGGCAGCACAAGGTGGATATGGGAGGTATCCGGCTAAACGTCGGGTTAACGAAAGGGTTGCTTCAAAATGTAAATTTCAAATTCGAACGCCGTCTGGTGACACCGGCGCATTCCGCCCTGCTGCTGGAAACCAAACAAACCGTTTACGACTTTCCGCCTCAGCTGAGCCGGGATACGAGCGCCGTTGTCATCTCTGATTTCAGTGTGGTATTGTTTAGAGATTCCCGTGATAATACCGAATATCCCACGGGTGGCTTGTGGGGCAGTATCTCACTGACCAGCGCCAGACAACGCCCAGACGACAGTTTTCAATACGGCAAGATAATTGCCGACTGCCGGTTCTACCACAAAATCCGCAAACGTTCCGTACTGGCCGTGCGTTTCAAGTATGCCGGCTGCGGCCCGGAAACACCGTTTTACGATCGTTTTTATCTTGGCGGGGCCATGTCCGTGCGCGGCTATGGAGAGCGCCGCTTAACGCCGGTGGGTTGGGGCACAAAATCCTTTTTAACCAATGTGGAGTACAGAATACCCCTCTCACGAAACCGTTTTCCAAGGCACCGCTGGACCGCCGCACTGTTTTTTGATGCGGGAGGGATCTGGCAGCCGCAGCAACCTGTACAGGCCCAGGATCTCTACTCAAGCTGGGGAGCCGGCATCCGCGTCAGGGTTCCCGTATTGGGGCTGCTGAGGTTTGATTTTGCCTTTCCTTTAAATAAAGATGATGCGTTTTTTCACCTGTCACTGGGACATACATTTTAGTGAAAAGAGCACCGGTTTACATTTTAATTTGTTTGCTATGTTTTACCGATATCCAGGCGGGAGATTTTTTCATATCCCATGCCGGTCCGGAATTGGATAACGGACACCTGCGCGTGGAATTGGGACTGGAAAATGTGTTCAGTGAACAGATCGAAGGCACCATTCTCAGCGGCCTGCCGGCACTTGTCGATGTTTATATTCAATTGAGGAACGAAAAAAGCGGGAAAAAAATAAAAAAGGCGGTAACCATCCGGATCCGGCATGAT
>JAFGEC010000092.1 GCA_016931775.1 Candidatus Zhuqueibacterota bacterium
CCGGAAACCGGAGAAACGGGCTGCTGTAAAAGTGATGTAGTTGTCTGCGAACCTGTAGGATTTTTGCCGCATGCACCGGCAATCAATCCGGCTGCAGCCAGTCCGGTCGCCTGGAAAAAACGACGCCGTGAGAAATGTTGCTTCTGATTATTATCCGTATGGTATGGTCTGTGATGATGGTCTCTTTTCCTGGACATTGTTCTACCTCTTTTTTTCGTTACTGCTTTTTTTGTAATTTATAATAATTTTCGCAAAAGAACAGAAAAACTTTATTTAATTCATATTTTGTGCTTCATTTTTTTTACTTTTTCGACTGACTTTTGTTCCCGCTTATATTCATGAACCTTATAAACCGGGGTTGTTATGTTTTCGGATAAAAATCGGCAATCGATATCGCTTTTTGAATATATTTTAGTTCGATTTAATATCTTTTTCCACCCACCATTCATTCCCAATCTCGGCTAGCCTCTTGAACGAATCACTCGAATGTCATCTGAAATTGCAAAAAGAGACAACCATTAGTTATTGCACATGGCTTGGGAACGCATTCTGGGATGCTCAGGCATCCCCTTCGCGAGCAGAAATTGTGCTTTTTTATGTTGAAATCCAATAGCACTAATTTTTCAACAATTGCGCCCAATTCTTTTGATTCGTGATGATTCAGCAAAAAAGACTTGCGAATTTAGCGGTTTTTTTTTATTATAAAACTGGTGAAAAAGAGTGTGAATTTTTTTAGTCCGGATGCGAGAAAAGGTGGGGCATTTTTTGAGACTTTTCATAGACTGGAAGATGAATAAATTGAGCCTCTCTTTGAATAGCCGAACCTCCGGCAATCCCCCAAACCGCAGCCCGGTCTGAAATTGACATTTATAATTGTTGCTTAAAAAATGAGGTGGCCTCCATGAAAAAAGTTATTGTAATTTCGGCAATACTGTTTTATTGTTCTTTTGTGAGGAGTCAATATGCCGATCTGGTGCTGTTTAACGGTAAAATTATCACCGTGGACGCGGATAATACCATTGCCGATGCTGTTGCTGTGCAGGACAGTTTGATCCTTCAGGTCGGCACCAGGGCGGAAATTGAGCCCCTCATCGGTCCGGATACCGATGTCCGTAATTTGAACGGGCGAACCGTTACCCCGGGTATGATCGACGCCCATCTGCATCTCATGTATTACGGCCAGGGTGAAAACGACTTTGTCAATCTGCGCCCTCCGGCGGTGACGACGATTCAGGAGGCCATGGATAAAATCAAAGCGCGGATTGACGAATCCGAATCCGGAGAATGGATTATGGGTGACGGTTTTTTCAAACTGGAAGATATGCGATTACCGACCAAATATGATATGGATCCCATTTCTCCCGAAAATCCGGTGTTTTTGAACAGCATGGGCGGCCATTACGGTTGCGCGAACAGCAAGGCACTGGAAATCGCCGGGATCACCGCGGAAACGCCGGATCCCGTCGGCGGCATCATCGAACGGGATTCCACAACCGGCGAACCCAACGGTGTGTTATGGAATCATCCCGCCATGGATTTGGTGCGTTTCAATCAACCGCCGCTGGATCCCGCAATCCTGGCAAAAGATGTCATTTATGGCCAGGAAAAGTGCCTGATCGTCGGTCTCACCAGTTACCAGGATGTGAATACAAGAGGTATGACCAGAGTTCTGGGATACTATACCGCCGTAGATTCCATCAAGGTGCGGGCCTTTTTACTGTTTACCATCGAAAGGTCCAAGGATGCGGATATCAGCCTCGGAAATCTGCAGATTTATAAAGGTCCAAAACTCAGTTTGGGAGGGGACAAGTTTCTGCTGGACGGCCAGCCGCCTACATCATATACTTACGAGCCTCATCCCGGGCCTTCATGGGATCTGCCGACCTGGGATCCCGATACCCTCCAAGCCGTGGTAATTAAATTGCACCGGGCCGGCCATCAATTGGCTTTTCATGCCATGGGCGACGCCGCCATCGATCTGGCCCTGGATGTCATCGAAGCGGCCCTGGAGGATACCCCTCGAAAAGACCACCGGCACCGCATCGAACACTGTATGATTCCCACAGACGCGGCTCTGGAACGTATAAAACGCCTGGGTGTTGTTGTGTCCATTCAGCCCATGACGATTTATCAAAGCGCTCAATTTTACGTGGGTTTTTGGGGAGCCGATCGTGCGAAAAGTTTTAAACCCATGCGCACTATGCTGGATATGGGTATACCGGTCGCTCTCGGCACCGATTATCCCACCACTGCTTATATCGCCCCCAAATATACGTTGTGGAGTGCCGTCACCCGGATGTCGGAACAGGGATTTCGTCTGGCGGGAGATGAGGCGGTTACGATTCAGGAGGCGATGTATGCCCATACAATGGGCGCCGCTTATGCGGCTTTTGAAGAGGATGTCAAAGGCTCCATCGAGACCGGCAAGTATGCCGATATGACCGTGTGGTCGGATGATATGTACTCCATCCCGGTGTCTGAAATTAAGGACCTTTACGTCATTTCCACGATCGTTGGTGGGACGGTTTATAATAACCCGAATGTTTTTGTCAACGATAGAATTGAACCCTACATTCCGTCGCATACCCAGCTGTTGCAGAATTATCCCAATCCGTTTAATGCAGCCACGTCGATTGTCTTTGAATTATCGCGGCGGTCCATGGTGCAGATCGATCTGTTGAACGTCCGGGGACAATTTGTGCAAAATATTGTGAACGACCGGTATACGGCGGGACGGCATAAAATAACCTTTGAGGCTGCTTTGCTACCGAGCGGTGTTTATTTCTTGCGTATGAAAGCGGGGCGGTTTATGCAGACCGGTAAACTGGTTTTTGTAAAATAATTTAATGGTTCATATGCAGTTTTATTTTTTGTCCTATTCTTATTCTGCTGTAATACCGACTGATTACTCGCGCAGGGCCGCTGAGACGCAGAGAGCATCCTGAAATGCATTCCCAAGCCACGTGCGTGAACGCGGATTGGGTGCGGTGTTTGGCTTGTTGAATTCTTAAAAGTATAGAAATGCGTATGGGGCCTAGCTTGGGAACGAGTGTTACGGTCAATGTTGGGCGTGCATTTATTGAGGCAATGCACGCTTTTTTTTCTATTTGGGGCTGTAGCAGAAGTCGTTAGCTACAGCAATTCGTGAGAGATTTGCATTTTGGTTCGTTTTATAGAAATTTGTGGAAATAAATTGAGCAAATTATAAGGGCTGCAAGAAGAGATATTTTGCCCTCATAGTATGATAGAACAGTTTAGCATCTTCCGTTGCCCGTAAATACCTGGCCATGACTTCGTGGTGAAGGGCGAATTATTGCGATGGGATTCTAACCCATTGGCTTTTTTGCCTCGCATAGAGGGCAGAGGCACAGAGGTAATGGAGACCTTTGATCATGTCTCTGTGCTTCCGTGGGCTCTGTGCGAGGAAATTTTTTAGATCGCGTGATGAAGAATCATAAGCATACAGGTGTAGCGTACTTTTTTTCGCCATTTTCTATTCGAGATACAACGCACAATCATTTTTTTTTCAAACAGGCAGCGGAGCAAGATCACCCGGCCCTGAGGCATAACACGGTGCAGGGCACGGGTAAATCCCGGCGTTTATCGACGAGGCCGAAACGGCAGCAGCCGGGTAGCTTGCGGAGCCGGCGGAGGATCATCCCGCGTCCGGCCACGGTATTTATTTTGTTCGGTTCTGTGGGACAGAGAAGGCGGGCTCAATTGGACCGGATCCCCACGAGCGGGATAGCCGTAGCCGTCCCAAATTATGCTGAAAAAAACAGTGATTATGGATCACGGAAATGCATCATTATCCCCCGGTTGGTAACATGTGACTATCCTGGTGTATTTTAATTTGAATATAAAGATAACGATCATTATATTAATATTATAATTGTTTCAATCCTATTGTTTTCCGAATTTTGAGGGATATAATTATGCGACGTTTTTTTGCCTTTCTTTTACTAGTTTCCAGCCTTGCCTTTGCCCAAACGCCCTTTCACCGCGGCGTCAATCTCACCAGTTGGTTCCAGGCTGATAATGTCAGGCAAATCCAATTTACAAAATTTACAAAACAGGACTTTATCAACATCAAAAGCCTCGGATGTGATGTGATTCGTCTTCCGGTCAATCTGCACTATATGACCCGCGGGGCTCCTGACTATACAATCGATCCGCTGTTTTTGAACTTTTTCGATCAGGTGGTGGATTGGACTGAGGAATTGAATCTGCATCTTATATTAGACAACCACACCTTTAGCTCGTCCGTCGATACCGCTCCCAATGTGGGGGATATACTGGTTCCGGTCTGGTCGCAGGTTGCCGAACACTACAAAAACCGGTCAAACCTGCTGTATTTCGAGGTGCTCAATGAACCACACGGCATCATGGACGCAGTGTGGAATCCTATCCAGCAGCGCGTTATCGACGCGATCCGGGCTGTCGATACCAAACACACCATCATCGTCGGGCCAGCCGGCTGGAACAGCTATAACAACCTCCAGTATATGCCGGAGTACAGCGACGATAATCTGATCTATACCTTTCATTTTTACGATCCGTTTTTGTTCACCCATCAGGGCGCCGGCTGGACCAGCCCCTCCCTGGAACCGCTTGCCGGTGTACCGTTTCCCTACGATGCCGCTCAAATGCCCGCGTGTCCTGCTGTATTAAAAGGCACGTGGGTGGAAGGCGCGCTCAACTACAGCTATAAGACCGAGGGGACCGTCGCGCGAGTCAAACAGCTCATCGATATTGCGGTAAAATTTAAAAACCAGCGCAATGTGCCCATGTTCTGCGGTGAGTTCGGGGTTTATATTCCAAACAGCGATCCGGATGATCGTGTGAGCTGGTACGGGCTCGTTCCGGCTTATTTACAGGAAAACGGTATCGCATGGACCATGTGGGATTATACCGGAGGATTTGGACTGTTCGAACCGGGCGGCAACGATTTGTTCGATTACGATTTGAACGTGCCGCTGCTGGAGGCCATGGGATTGACGGTTCCGCCGCAAAAAGAATTTATTCTGAAACCGGATTCTACGGCTTTTGATATTTATCTGGATTTTATTGCCGTCAATGTGTCCGACGCCAGCTGGGCCGGGGACGGTATCATCAGCTTTTTCAATGAAACCGATCCGGTTTTCGGTGAGTACTGCATCCACTGGACGGAGGTCGGCCAGTACAACGCCGTGGCTTTCAGGTTTAAACCCCTCAAGGATTTGGCGGTTCTGGTGGATAAAGGCTATGCCCTCGATTTCTGGTGCAAGAGCGATGCCCCTGATACAAAAATCGATGTCCGGTTTATCGATACCAAAACTGACGATCCCGGCGATCATCCGTGGCGCACACGGATCACAGTCGGGCCGGAGATCGGTTTTTGGGACGGAAACTGGCATCACGTGCAGGTTCCGTTGAAAGATTTTACCGAACATGGTTCCTGGGATGACAATGCCTGGTACAATCCCCAGGGTGATTTTGATTGGAAGGCAACCGACAGGCTCGAATTCGTTTCCGAGCATCACGACCTCAAAGGTATCAATGTCTGGATCGATCAGGTTCGTGTGGTGGATCCGGCTGTTGTGAAAACCGGGGACCAACAGGCTAACCCAGAAAAAATCAAACTGTTACAGAATTATCCCAATCCGTTTAATCCGAAAACCACCATCCGTTACCGGCCGGTGTATGACGGTTTTGTGGATCTGGCGGTTTATAATGTGCGCGGACGAAAGATTCGCTCGCTGGTACACAGCCGTCAGCAGGCCGGTGAACACAGCATTGAATGGGACGGCGTCGATGATGACGGCCGTCAGGTCGGCAGCGGGATTTATTTTTACAAAATTCAAACGGATGGTTTTGAAAAAACGAGAAAAATGATTTACGTCCGATAATTTTTAAGGATTTTTCGAATAAGAGGCCTTATATAACTGCAAAGAAAACGCCAAGAAGCGCAGAGGAGTTTAGAAAATATAATTAAATAAAAAACTTTATGAATTATCAAATATAATAATAAGATCGGCAATAAAAAGCGTGGGACGCTGTTTTAGTGCGATTTGGAAGGGGAGATGAGTATGTCAACTATAGTTTTGGTCGTTTACGCGACACGTTATGGGTCAACACGGGAAGTTGCCAAAGCAATTGGAGCGGAATTACGCGGAAATGGACTTGAAGTCGATGTTCGGCCCGTTCGGGAAGTGCGTTCGCTTACAGGATACAGTGCGGTCGTGCTGGGGGCGGCGCTTTACATGTTCCGCTGGCACAGGGACGCGCGCCGTTTCCTGTCGCGCCATCGTAAAGCCCTTTTGGAACGGCCGGTCGCAATTTTTGCACTCGGGCCGACCCACGATCCGCATGATGAGAAGGAGTGGCAGGATTCAAACGCTCAACTCGATAAAACGCTGGCAAAGTTTCCCTGGTTTAAACCGGTGGCCCGTGAAATGTTTGGCGGCAAGTTTGATCCCAACAGTCTGCGTTTCCCTCTTAAATGGTTTGCCGGCGCGGAACCGGCAAGCGATATACGAGACTGGAAAGCGATCCGTGTATGGGCAAATAAACTGGTCGAGAAGCTGGAGAAATCTTCTTAGCCGGACAAATAGGACTATTGAAGGATATGGGTTGTTGCCTTCCAAACGGCTTTTCCATTCCGGAACGACTACTCTACGATTCAAAAGGCATGGTTGACTGTTGGTAGGGGCGCGACCGCAGGATGTCGAAAAACATCTCAGGATGAAATCCTGCCGCGCAAGGGTACTTTTATAAAACCGTCTGCCTATCACTTTTTCTGTTGTTCAAAATATCTCAATGTTGGTATAATATTTGTAAAGTGTATTTATCAATACATCGATAGGCAGATTCTGTCATTAAAAAACAATTATTTATAGTGCTCAGCCGGGGTGGTATTGAGTATTTTTGAACAGTTCTGTGACATACATGTCATAAAAAATTGGGTATCATTATGAAATTTATACGAATTTTTGCGTTTTTGGCTGTTTTTATTTCTTTTTCGTTTGTTTTCTCAACGCCAAAAACAGACTCGGACGACATGGTGCGGTCGTCCGTTCCTGTCAAATTTCCTTTTCTCCTCAACAAAGGCCAGCTGGATTCCAGTGTATTGTACTATACGAAAATGCCGCGGGGGATGGTATATTTGAGTGACGGAGGAGAGATTATCTACCATCATAAAAACAGCGGTAACAATTATACTGCTTTTCAAGAATTTTTTATCGATTCAAGGATCGGGAATATCACTGCAAGGGACACATCGGCCACGATTTTTAATCATTTCAAGGGCCGGGACCGGTCCCGATGGCAGAGCGGTATTCCGGGGTACGGGCTGCTCGAATTGCACGGTGTGTATCCCGGCATCGATGTTTGCCTGAAGGTTTCGACCATTGAAAAGGTTTTTACCGTTTCGCCTGGAGCGGATCCGTCTCAAATCCGGGTGTTGGTGACGGGCGCACACCAATTACACATTAATGACCATGGTGAATTGCTGGCCATTGCACCCGAAGATACCATGGTATTCACCCGCCCGGTGGCGTGGCAAAACGGCCGGCAGGTGGAGGTAAAATACAGGGTGGAGGGAAATATATATTCGTTTGCACTGGGTGATTATGACAAAGCAAAAAAATTGATCATCGATCCGTTGATTGCGTCGACGTTTTTGGGTGGGAGTGCCTGGGATACCTGTCTGGATATGGCGGTTGACCGGAACAACCGCATTTTTGTGTGCGGCAGGACCTCAGTGGATTTCCCTGTAACCGGAGATGTTTTCTAAAAAATGCCACTTTCGGGAAGTGATGCCTTTATTGCCCGATTTGATGCCGGCCTGACGAGACTTGAAGCATGTACGTTATTGGGCAGCAGTGCGTGGGAAGAAGCGAACAATGTGGTAATCGGCTTAGATGGATGGATTTATGTCGCCGGTAATGTGTCGGATCGTTATTCTGATGATCCTTTGGATTTTCCCATCACGGAACATGCATTCGATAAATCCGTTTCGGGCTCTGAAATATTTGTTGCAAAATTTCATCCCGATCTCTCCTTTATTGTGTATAGTACTTTTATCGGCGGGAGTGATGATGATAGTCTTGCGACGATGATATATGATGACTTAAACGGTGACATCATATTAAGTGGGTGTACATGGGGAGGACAGCCTCCGCAACCCGGCGAAGGATTTGAATTTTTCCCTACCACACCGGGTGCATACGATGAAACACCCAATATGGGTGCTTCCTGGTATTCCGATCTTTTTATCTGCCGGTTGGATTCGACACTCTCCTTGCTTCAGGCGTCGACCTTTTTTGGGGGAACATCTTATGAAGGTGAGGGTGTGAGTACCATAACAGCCACGGGTGATATTGTTTTAGCAGGTGAAACAATGTCCCAGGATTTTCCTGTTTCGCCCGCGTCCTGGATGTCTGAATTGCCGGGTTCACGTGATATCTGCATTTCCGTCCTTACATCTGATCTATCGGATTTCAAGTATTCAACTCTTTTTGGGGGGACGAATAGGGATGATGTTATTCGGGTTGTTTTGGATAATGCGGGGAATATTTACATCTGTGGAGAAACATATTCTGACGATTTTCCCATCACACCGGGCGCGCATCAGACAAAATTTAGAAATTTTCAAAATTATGTCTCTCAATTTAATCCGGATCTGACAGAACTTTTGGCATCCACGTTTGTCGGGCCGGAGAATCCCGGATCGTGCGATAGTGGCTGGCTAAACAAAGCCGGTATGTGTATCGACGGAGAAAATTATATTTATGCGGGATTCAAGCTGTGTTGGCCGCACAACGTATCAGATGACGCTTTTGATTTTGTATATGAGGGTGAGACGGAAATATATATCGAAAAATTATCTGCGGACCTTTCTACTTGCCTTGCCTCGACATATATCGGCGGAGCGTCGATTGAGTTTTTACATGCGATGGATTTTGGTCCCCATAGTCATTTACTCCTTGCAGGGACGACTTTTTCTCACGATTTTCCGACCACACCATCAGCGTATGATACATCATTTGATGGGCCGGCGGGCCGTTGGTATTTTACCCCTCCCGACGGTTTCATCCTCGCCATCGACAAAAATCTCTCAGCCGGTGTCGTTCCCGTCGAACTGGCCTTGTTCGAGGTGTCCTGTATCAACGGCTCGGTCGAACTTTTCTGGATCACCCAGAGTGAAACGGAAAACCTGGGCTTTAACGTTTACCGTTCGCCGGAGCCACGGGATAACTTTATAAAAATGAATGACCAGCTCATCGCAGGTTTGGGAAACTCCAGTGTGGAAAAAGTCTATCATTACAGAGACGAAGAGGTTGAACCGGACCAACAATATTACTATAAAATAGAATGTGTTTCCTCAGATGGACGGTCTAAACAATACGGACCCGTTCAGATATCTGTTTCAGGCATACCGCAAAAGTACGTCCTGTATCAAAACTATCCGAATCCCTTTAACAATCAAACCACTGTTACCTTCGACCTGGTGGAGGACACTCAGGTAAAGTTGAAGATTTATTCCATGACCGGAAAGGTCATCCGGTCGCTGATCGATTCGTTTCATTCTGCCGGCCGGCATTCCGTCGTTTGGAACGGAAGATCGGATAACGGCTTGGCGCAGCCGTCGGGGACGTATATTTGCAAGATGGTCGCAGGTGATGTCGAATTATCGAAAATGCTGGTGTTGGTCAGGTAGGTAAAAGAATTAATCTACTCAAATCTGAACCAGTCCACCTCACACAAATCCCAGCCTTCACCGTAAAACATCAGCCACAGCGCACGAACCCCGTCGATACTTTGTACTTTTTCCGTGAGTGTGATCCATTCTCCAGTTTTTTCCCCTGCAGGAACGTTCACCCTGCCGAAACCCCTGTACCACGGCATGTCGGCGACCAGGTCGATGGTCGTCGGATTTTTCCCCGGCCTGACCCGAATCGTGACGCTTTCCACACCGTTGCCAAAATTGATATATTTATAGGCAGCCCGGTCCTGATCGTGTATCCCGCCGAGTTCTTCTTCATCGGAGGAAAATGCCTGAATGCGGATATTGCCCAGCAGCAAACACGCTCTTTCCGCATCGATTTTTGCTCGGCAATCCAGCGGCTCTCCTGCACCCTGAGAGGTCATTTCCACTTCGTCGATGCTGCCGTCCTCGTTAAAGTAAATGGGTTCCACGCAGGCTTTGCGCATCATCTTGCTGTTATGGGTGGCGCGGTGGTAAAACACATACCACTGGCCGTTAAATTCAGCGATTGAGCCGTGGTTGTTCCAGTTGCCCGGATCGCAATGATCGTTATCCACGATCACGCCGCCGTATCGATACGGTCCCATGGGCGACGTGCTGGTGGCGTAACCGATACATGTGGGCATGGTTGCCCGGCCCATGTGGGCATAAATAAAGTAATAGAGACCGTTGTGTTTGGTTAAAAATCCGCCCTCATGGAAAAAATGTTCGCTTTCCGTGAGCACGCTATCCCGAATGGATGATTTGTCCAGTTCCATCATGTTTGGTTTTAATTTGGCCATTTTTGCGGTAAACTGCCCCCAGATGTAATACGCCTGTCCGTCATCATCGATAAACACTGCCGGATCGATCTGGGGATAACCGCCCAGATCGATGGGTTTGCCGTCTTTGAACGGACCGGTGGGACTGTCCGAAACCGCCACGCCTTCGGTAAATTCCAGATCGGGCTGGCAGAAATACATATAGAATTTGCCGTCCTTGACCATGACATCCGGCGCGAATAAAAGTTTATCGCTGTACGGCACACCGTCGCCCTCGCCCTTTGAAGTAAAACGGTTTTCGTGGATGGTCCAGGTTTTCATGTCTTCCGTCACCATCACATGGTGGCGCCAGGAGCAGTAGTAATCGGGACTTTCGTCCACCGAGCCGTAAATGTACAGTTTGCCGTCGTCCCATACATGCGCCGCCGGATCGGCGATGTACATGCCGGGTGGGACGATGGGATTTTGGGC
>JAFGEC010000622.1 GCA_016931775.1 Candidatus Zhuqueibacterota bacterium
AATGATACCCATCAGCAGTAACAAGATGATCTTTTTCATAGATCCCTCCTCTTTAGATTAAATTTACCCATTCTTTAATTTAGCATTTCTGCCAGTGAAATGCAAGGTATTTCGAAATTATACGTAAAACCGGTGAATTCATATTGTTCTGAATCACAATTCATGAAGGTATTTATGCTTTTTCTGTAGACGACAAAGTTAAACCGTCTCATAAAGTATAAAACATATCTTGCTTGACATTTATTTCTAGTATTTTTATAATACATTTCATGCTTTAATTGGGTGTTCAAAATCAGGAGGATTTTATGTCGGTTTTCGGTCTTTTGACTTATTTGGGCATTGCGGCGGTCGCGGGATACATCGGTTCTCATCTCGCCGGTTATTCCACGAGCGGTTGTTTCACAAATGTTGTGCTGGGATTAATCGGAGCGATTATCGGCACTATCATTAGCCGTTATGTCAATATTCGCGATCCGTTGTATATAGCCGGCATCCCGCTGATCTGGTCGATTGTCGGGGCAACCCTATTTGTGATGCTGCTGGGTTATTTCCGTCGCGGATCGAAAAAGAGGAGATGAGAAAATTAAAAGATTTGTTTTTAGATAAAAATTTTGCGATATCCTTTTCGTAAAAAATATTTGGCATATTGTCGATAAAGTGTTATATTCAACTTTATTTTTAGAACCAAGTCATTTCAGTGGTTGCGAAAGGAATGGTCGGTTCTGTTCAACAGGAATATTTTAATTACTTTAAAAATGCGAAATATAAATTTACTAATAAATTCACTAATCTATGCTATTTAATTCGATTGATTTCTGCATTTTTTTCCCGCTGGTTGTCTTTTTGTTTTATTTGATTCCACACAAGTACCGCTGGGTATTGTTACTTGTCGCGAGTTATGTGTTTTATGCCTGGTGGAATGTAAAATACCTGATCCTTATTATTACCTCCACTTTGATCGATTATATTGCAGGTCGTAATATGGGTGATCTTGAAACGGGTAGGAGGCGCAAGCTTTGGTTGGTGTTGAGCTTGTGCACCAATCTGGGATTGCTGTTCAGCTTTAAGTATTTCAACTTTTTTTCATCCAGTATCAGCGGTTTGATGCATTATTTCGACTTCCACAGTGAACCGTTATACCTGAATGTTCTGCTGCCTGTGGGTATCAGTTTTTATACATTTCAGACACTCGCTTATACGATCGATGTGTACCGCGGCCAGCAGCATCCGGAAAAGCACTTGGGTATTTTTGCCGTTTATGTCGCCTACTTTCCTCAGCTGGTTGCCGGTCCCATCGAACGCTCCCAGAACCTGCTGCCGCAGATCCGCGCTCAACATCATTTTGATTACGATCGGGCGGCAAGCGGCGTACGTCTTATGCTGTGGGGATTTTTTAAAAAAGTCGTTATTGCCGACCGTCTGGCGGTTTATGTGGATATGGTTTACAGCAATCCATCAGCCTTTTCCGGATTGCCTCTTATTATGGCAACTTACTTTTTTGCTTTTCAGATCTATTGTGATTTTTCCGGTTATAGCGATATCGCGATCGGGAGTGCGCGGATAATGGGCGTTGATCTCATGATCAATTTCCGCAGGCCCTATTTCGCCAAATCCATTCATGAATTCTGGAAACGATGGCATATTTCGCTGTCCACATGGTTCCGGGATTATTTCTATATATCGATCGGGGGAAATCGTGTGAAAAAATCCCGGTGGTTTTTTAACCTTTTCATAACTTTTCTGGTGAGCGGATTGTGGCACGGAGCCAACTGGACATTTATTGTGTGGGGCGCTTTACATGGTTTCTATTTGATATTTTCTATCATTACGCGTAAATGGCGGGACCGGGTGTGGGATGTACTGGATCGGGTGCGCAATAAATTGTCGACCCACGGTAAATGCCGCATACTCGATCTTTTGGCCTCATTTAACCTCAGGAATATTGTGGCGGTGTTTATCACCTTTCATCTGGTTTTGATTTCATGGGTTTTCTTCCGCGCGAATTCCCTGGCAGATGCCTTTGTGGTGTTTCAACGCGCTCTGTTCATCGATGTCAACCAGTTGGGTATAAATATCGCTTTGGGTAAAAGGGGTATGGCTATAGCCCTTTTCACCATTCTGCTCATGGAAACGGTTCATTTTTATCAAAGAAAATTGTCCGTTCAGACGGTTTTCCGCTCGTTTCCTTCATGGTTGCGCTGGTGTGCCTATCTGACTATTGTTGTTTTGATACTCATACTGGGAGAATTTGGTGCCAATGAGTTTATCTATTTTCAGTTTTAAGAAAAACGAATGGGGATTTTTCTGCCGCAGTTTGAGTATTCTGCTGGCACTTTTCGTACTCGTGGCCGTTGCGTTTTTTTTATTGCCCAAATCAAAAGAAAAATATGTTGCCTGTATTAATGATAAAATGGAACTGATGAGATCCATGCCGTCCCCAAGGATTATTCTGGTCGGGGGTTCCAATCTCGCATTTGGGATAGACAGTCCGTTGTTGGAGGAATTAACCGGATATCATGTCATCAACTTTGGGATTCATGCCAGATTACGTTACCCGTTCATGCTGGAGGTCATTGAACCTTATTTTAAATCCGGTGATATAGTTGTTTTTGGGGCCGAATATGCATTAATACAAACAGATAAGCCCGATAAGGCTTTGTGGGAAACAGTTGCTGAATATCCGCCCGGTATTAAATACATAAAATGGCGCGAAATGGATTTCAGTACATTTATGCTGGCATTTCAAAAAAGGATTCAGCGCTCTTTGAATTTAAAGGGGGAATTTAAAGAACCAATCTATCGTCGGTCCGGATTTAATTTTAATGGGGATCTGGTTACCCACCTAAGCTTGGCTCCCCGCGATACCATGCACTGTTACCAGAATTTTAACGATATGCCCGAGCGTTCTATCATTGATTACTTGAACCGGTTTTATGAGCGTTGCCGTGAAAAAGGTGTAAAGGCAATGTACAGCTTTCCGCCCTTTCCCGGACAGGACGTGGATCAGACACACCTTTCTGACTGGTTTTTGTTTTTACAAAATTCATTGGAGATTCCTCTCATCTCCCACCCGTCGAATTATTTTTATCCCAAGGATTACTTTTTCGACTCGTGCTTTCATTTAACGGCGACCGGCCGTGAAGCCCGCACCATACAACTGGCGGCCGATATCAATGCGGCGTTGTAAGTTTTAAAAATTACGATTTCGGATGAAAATATCGGGTAAAGTGTATTATCTTTTAGGGTATTTCTCAATAATCTTTTACTTGACATTCATTTTTATATTTCTTACAATTAAAAAAACGGTGCAATACTATTCGATTCCTTTTCTCCTTTCCCACGCAAGTGAAGATTTACACAAAACCGAGAGTCATTTCTGATTGGGATTTTAAAAAAGATGGTTGATTGCATCAAATAAACGGAAAATTTAACAGGTGCCGCCATGGCAATCGCCTGGGGCGGATGTGGACAGCGATCACGATATGTTTTTTTCTGTCCGTTGCTGCAAGGGGAGACTTCATTTGGGAGGTTACCGTTGTGCGGGCGGGATTCTAGGCATATCCAGGATCGCTTGGGTCAGCAGAGGCCTCCACTCTTTGGGTGGGGGCTTTTTTATTGTACGTATGCAGCGCATCTTCGAGATGCGTCAGATTTTTACATAATTTTGAGTTGAATATCTATAAAAGGTAATTTTTACCTTTACATTTATGATAAATTTTGTATAATTCCATATTCATATGTTGAAAAATATTTTCAAAATTTCGAAACGTGAGTTTAGTCAAAATCAGGAGAAACATAAAAATGTTAAAAACCTTACTTTACTGTGTCGTTTGTTTTCTGCCGGTACTGTCCTGCGTAAGACCAGCGGATAAAAATCCGGACGCATCTCCCCAAATCCGTGTTATTTTGGATACGGACGCCAATAACGAACTTGACGACCAGCATGCCATGGCGTATATGCTGTTTAACGGCGATATTTTTGATGTGCAAGGTGTAACCGTCAACCGCACCCGCGGCGGCGGTGATATCATGCAACACGTTGCTGAGGCGCAACGTGTCGTCAAAATGTGCGGACTGGAATCGACTGTAAAGGTTCTGGCAGGCGCCGATGGTGCGTTTACAGACATCAAAGGCAAAATCGGCGAACCGGAATTTGACGGTTCACAGGCGGTAAATTTTATTATTGAGCGGGCCCTGACGTCCGGTGATAAAAAACTCGTACTGCTGCCGGTGGGCAAGCTGACCAATATTGCTCTGGCACTATTGAAAGAGCCTGACATTGCCTCAAAGGTTAAAATTGTCTGGCTGGGTTCCAACTATCCCGATCCGGGGGAATACAACCAGGAAAACGATGAACCGGCTCTGAATTTTATTCTGGATACCGGTGTTGATTTCGAAATTGCGCTTGTTCGCTACGGTAAACCTTCCGGAACAGACGCCGTACGGGCGACAATGGACGACATAACGGCAAATATGCCGGGTAAAGGCCCTCAGGTGAGTCCTTCCGTCCCCGGCCGGCACGGCGGCGAATTCAGGTGTTTTGGTGACTATTCTGTCGACCTGTTCCAACATGCTGAGATGCACGGCGATCCGCCTTCCCGCGCGCTGTTTGACATGGCGGCGGTGGCCATCGTTAAAAATCCGTCCTGGGCCCGTCCCGTGCGCATTCCGGCACCGGTTCTTAAAGAGGGGAAATGGGTGGAACGGCCGGACAACAAACACCAGATTACCCTGTGGGAGAATTTCGACAAGCAGGCGATTATGGCGGATTTTTTTGATAGAATGGAGAATTACCGGCTGGCGGGTGAGGGTAAAAAATTTAATAAGTGAAAAAACGATATTGTTTAACCAGGTTTTTTATTTCAGTGTATTTCTTTTTAACATCGCACAGAGGCACTGAGACACAGAATCACAAGTCAAGAGTTTTATCAAATCCTGCGTTTTTTATCCATAATTCTATAAAAAACATAACAGGAATAGCTAAGACATTCACCCAAATTGCCCGGTTAATATCTTTGCGCCTCTGTGGCTCATGCTAGGTTAAAAAAAATTACACTGAAGCGCAGAAGCCAGGTCAATTGTTTCGGTATGCTTATCAATATAAATAAAATTTTTTAGGATAACCTGTTTTTTTTGTTATCGATCCGGAATGACCGTATCCTGCAACGGCGGTAGCCTGTCGCCCAATAAATTGGAATAATCGGTCAAAAATGCTTCGTAATCACGTCGTGTAGCGAGATCCTTGAAACAGACGCGTTTGTCTTTCTGGCTGCTGCCGTAAACCAGAATATCATCCCGGTCGCCGTCCATGTTTATGTCACTGTTTTCATAAATGTGCAAATCCCATTCCGATGGTTTTACATTGAACGTGATCCGCCACCGGCTGCTGTCCACTCCGGACAGGTAATTTTCAAAGGCAATCCCGAAATCGGATTTCAGCGTGTCCCGCAGCGCCTCGAACGGAATGAAAAAATCCAACAGCAATTTGTTATCCCAGAATTCCTGCCGGATGTCCCTGGCAATGACATCGGGGAAAATGCGCATTTCTTTGAGGTTTTCCAGTTCGGTGTATGTGCCATATTTTTCGAAATATTTACCTTCCAGGTGATCGATGCTGTGTATCCACGCCTTCAGCTTCATAAAAGGCCCGATATACTTGAACCGCCCTTCGATGATCATAGCTTCCTGAACGAGATTCCGGGCCTGGCTTGCACCTTTAAAATAATCGGAGACTATTTTATAACCGACAGCAACAAGCGCCAGGAATACAATAAAAATGACATACAATTTGACGGAACCGGATTTTTTATTCATGTCAGAATCCTTTTGCAAGATGAAAACCCGCCAGGTAGTGCCGGTCTTCTTTTGAAAATCCTACCCCGACGACCGGTCCGATGCCGATCACACCCAGATCGAATTCATACGTAAGCTCGATGTGGGTCACAAAGTGCGTTTCCTGTGCACCATCGTGTCCGGAAAATAAAATTCCCGGTGAAATATCAAGGATAAAAGCCAAACAGGGATTGTACGAGATGGTTCCCAGCAAGCTGTAGTGGGTGTGTTCGGTGAAAAAGTATTCGGCACCCAGGCCCAGTGCCGTTTTTTCGCCGATCCGCCTCATGGCGTGAATGTGTGTACTCGGAACGGTTTCACCTTCACGATCCAGATGTGCGGCTCCAATAGAAAGCCCCACTTCGTATTTATGCCCCTCATGGTGATGATGGTGCGAATGCAATTGGCAAAACGCGACGGACGAAAATAAAACAAAAATAAGAGCGTACCTGATGTTTTTGAAATTCATGAAATTCCTCATACCGTTCAATTGTGTGCTGTATTTGAGCTATTTTAAAAAACACTGATGTGAGAGTCAAGGATTTTCTGCGGTTTAAAAATATACCACGGAATACACGGATGTATTTGAAATATAAAAACTATTAATTCGATTCTTAAACCATTGCCTCTGGCAGTGGTCCCATGAACCGGTTAAACCGTTCTATTAATTGTTTGAAAGTATAATCTAACCGACTTTTTTGAAATGTACTGAAAAAGAGGTGAAATTTAAGCAAGTTAAAGACATAAAGAAAACTCGACGAATCCGGAAGATACACAAATTTTTCATATTAACGGCAAATTTTATAAAATATGGTCTTGTGAATGTCAGGTCAGCAAAGTTTTCAACGCAGAGTTCGCAAAGAGCGCAAAGAAAAAAGGAAATGCCTTTAAATAGTGATAAAAAGGTTAGAGTAAAAATTATAATATCAATAATTTATACTGTTCTATTTTGCCTTTGCGTTTATCTGTTTTCTTTTTTTAAAAAAGGATTAGAAATTAAAAAAAAGAGTCACCAGCGCACCTTTCAGGGCGCCCCTAACAAGCCACCGCCTCCTGCGGTGGTAATCAAATTGCCCGGCTCAAATCTCTCGCGAGGCTAAAAAATCATCCTGATATATTGAAGCCAGGTCGATTGTATTCGTATATTTATCAATATAAATAAAATTTTGGAGGATACCCTGTTGAATGTTAATCCATCTCAACCTCCTCACCCGAAACCACCACTTTTTTTACACCAATCACACCGTATTGCACATTTAAAAACGGTTTCCCGCCATTTAATCCGGCCGATCCCCAGCCGGTTTCGGTGGAGAGAAAACTTTTAAAATCCTCACCCATCCTGGAATCCACATAAAGGATTTGGTCCACCGCATCGTAAAACACGCCGGTCATTCCCTGAATCAACCCGTAACTTGCCATAGCACGCGCGTACCAGTGCCCGCATTCGTATTCGTTAAAGGGATTTCGTTTGCGGCCGTCGTAACGGTCCCGTGCCGTACGGACGATTTCCAGGCCCTTTTCAACCTCACCCATACACATCAGGTGCGAGGCAGCCTGGTATTCGATGCCCGTCCATACTTCGTTGCTGTACACAAACGGCAGCGACAATTGTCCGCCTTTGGGCCAGGTGCACAGCAGCAAACCGCCGTCGTCGCCGCAGGCAAAACTGGGGCGCTGGGGATTGACGTGGTCCAAAAGATCTCGCCGGAGGTTATATTTATGGACACTGACAAGATGGCCCTTAACTTTATCGCCATCGAGAAAACGCGGCAATCCGCACATTTCAGCGATCCAGCAGCCCAAAACGCCGTCGGAGATGCACCCTTTTCCGTACTGGTATTTCGGGCCTTCCGCCCTGAACAGCTCCAGCGCCTCGTTGGAATAGCTGATATTCCAGGCCTGAGTGATTTCCTGCAGGGGATTGGGCGTTTGCAGGCCTTCCCAGACCACCTTTTGGTAAAAGTACTCGCCGTCCCATAATTCGCGCTCCATAAATTTTTTCCCTTTGGCGAGCAGTTTTTCATAATGGGATACATCCTCGTTCAACGCCCGTCCCATTTTTATCATAGCCTGGGTGGCACCGAGATAAAAACTGGAGCACATGCCGTCCGGCCCCCAGAACTCGATGTCGTAAGTGTTGTGGTGCGGTTCCTCGAGCACGCCTTTGCCATTGGGATCCCAGGTTTGACTGCAGTAATCGAAACTCTGTTTGACCTTGGGCCACAGGCTTTTCAACCATTCGGTATCGCCGGAAATGCGCCATTCCCGGTACATTTTCATGATTCCTCCAAGCTGGCCGTCGGCTGCAGCGTGAAAATTATGCGCGGCGGAACGGATGGGCAGACTGGCGCGGAACGTCTGGTGGCCTTTGTCATTCTGACTGTTTTTAAATTCCGTATTGCGCAATGAACGCTCGAGCTCCGGGAACAGGCGGGAGATGGCCTGGGCATAGTTCCATACATGGGTGCATGAACCGGCGCAGCAGCCGCCCAGGTCGTGGCAACCCTCCCAGGCCCATAACCGGCCGTCCTTCTGGCGCAGAACGGTAGGGGATTTTAAAATGGTCAGATTCGCGGCAACCGCTTCCACTACTTCCGGCGGGAGATTGGTGTCGTAAAAGGTGTCGGTAAAAAGCAGGGTTTTTTGTTTCAGGTCGGCATAGTTTTTCTGCCAGTAACGGGCGACATCCCGAATGTCTTTAAATTTGCCGGCGTACCACGGCTCGAAAAATTCACCTGACGGCATACAGCACTGGGTTGAGGTGGAGCAGCATTTTGCGGTTTCCTCTGTCTCCGGGGGTGTTTCGCCGTATTTCAGCCTTGTAGAGGGAACGTACCAGCAGAACAAAAGTTTTATGGATTCCGTTTCGCCGGGTTTCAGTTTAAACGGCACGTACATGGAGCCGCCGGGTGCATTGTCCCTTGGCTGCCGTGATGGCATATTAAAATTGACGATATCCTGCCATAATATGGTGCGGGAATCGAACCAGCCGCCCCGGAACCAGCAGTGATCCACAACCACATCCGTATTGTCGGTAAAAAAGGCGAAATGGCCCTGCATACTCTTGTCCGTATCCGTTTCGCTCACCGGCTGATAACCCAAACGTATCGCCGCCCCGCCGGAATTTTGGTAAAACTGCAGTTGAACCGGATATTCCCTGTCCTTTTCCAGATTGACAACCGTTACCGAAACCTCTTCGGCGTGTTCGGACCAGTTTTCCAACACCACTTTTTCATCGATTAAAAGCCGGTAGCCGTCGTCACCGGATACGGCGAATTTATACGGTCCCGCTTGCTCGACCTTTATAAAACCGCTCCAACGCGCCGACATCTGGATGGCTGGAACGCCGGGGAAGGGTGAATCCGTCTCCCATTCCAAATTGATGATCTCTGCAACCTGTTTCAGCACCGGTTGACCCTGGAATGCCATGTTTGTAAAAAATTCACCGGCGAGCCCCTTGATTTCTTTGCCCTCGTTATCCCGTGAGAAAAATTCGGATTTTTCATAAAATCCGGCGTCCGGAAGCGAGGTTGCGGCGTCCTGGAACAGCACCAATCCGCCGTTCATGGATTGGATCGTATTGCTGCCGGCATTCCGGCCGCTGATTCGCATAAAATTGGAAACATTATAGGAAAACATGGCATCCAACTCTTTATTCGATGTGTTGGTAAATGTGTATTCCAGCGCACCGGCAGGCAGACTGGAATTGTCCGCATCGCCGGGGATAAACGGGCTCCAGCCGGTGATGGTGACCTCCATGGGGATATCCGGATCGTGCAGACTGACGGTGCCGAAGGGAAAACGGACTGAAAATTCCGCCGTTTCAAAGCGCGGAAAGCCGTAGGATGTTTCTCCGGCGCCGTTTCCCGTGCCGGCATTGCCGAATATCTTCCAGTTTTGCACCGGACCTTCCAAAAGTTTGGTGCCGTTTTTTTGTTCTTTGACGGAGACGGCGGCAAACATGAACGGTTCGTTGAATATATCCGGCGTGTTGCGGACAGAGACGTGTGAAATGCAGCCATTGCCTTCCAAACAGACCATTCCGGCACCGATTCCGCCGATGGGAAAGGCGACACGGTTCAGATATTCTCCCTTGTAAGGTTCATTATAGTTTCGAGCCGCAGC
>JAFGEC010000623.1 GCA_016931775.1 Candidatus Zhuqueibacterota bacterium
GTGATCGTCGATCTTAATAATGCAACACCCATCAACCTGGTTGTCAATGACGCCATTCACACCGTCCTCGGCGGCGAAGGCCCCTGGCTCAGCGGTGAATGGGCGTTGAGGCCGACCAATTTTAACCGCCTGATAGTAGGAAAAGATCCTGTTGCCGCTGATTCCATCGCCACAAAGGTGATCGGCTACAATCCTATGGATGCGGACAACGAAGGCACCTGGGGTGCTTCGAAGGATGGTAACACACCCGGTGGAATCAACTATCTGAAAAAGGCCAATGAACTGGGTATGGGAAATTACGATCTCGATAAAATCGAGGTGCTGGGGTACGGGATATAGGCTGTTGTGAGATTACAATGCCGGGTTTTGCCCGGCTTTTTTTTTATGGTGCGACGGGTATGGCACGCAGTGATATAGCGGATGAGGTGAAATTTTAGCAGAATCAAGAGTAAACTGAATTTTTTGAGGAGGATGAATGAAATTTTATCAATTTATTACAATTGTGTTTTTCACCGGGATCGGATCGATTTTAACCGGCGCCGACTGGTCCAGGTGGAAGGGTCCATCGGCTGATGGATTCAGTCAAGAAACCGGCTGGACGGCGGAAACAATCGACCAACCGGATATAAAATGGCAGAAAGAAATCGGTATCGGTTATTCTGCTGTATCTGTGGCGGACAACCGGTTATTCGCCATGGGCAGTATCGAGCAGGCGGATACCACCATGGATGTGGTTTACTGTCTGGAGCCGCAGACCGGCAAAGAAATCTGGCGGTACAGTTATTCATGTCCGAGGGGTCAATATCCCGGGCCGCGTGCCATGCCGGTTGTGAACGGATCCAGGGTGTATACCCTCAGCCGCGACGGGCATGTTTTTTGTTTTAAAGCGGCGGACGGATCCGTGCTATGGAAGCGGCATCTGAGAGAGGATTTTGGTTGTGAAAGCATCACCTGGGGATTTGCCGGAGCACCGCTTGTATTTGAGAACATGGTCATTCTGAACGCGGGAACCGCCGGTATTGCGTTGAACGGGGAGACGGGTGATAAAGTCTGGTTTAACGGTCCCGGAAAAGCCGGCTATGCCGCACCGGTCCTGTTTGAAAGGAACGGTGATTTTTATGTGGCGATCCTTTCCGATAAAATGTTGTACCTGGTTAACGCCTGGTCAGGTAAAATCTGGTGGACGTATGACTGGATCGACAAGTACGAAGTTTATGCGGCAGATCCGACTGTTGTGGAAGGGAAACTGTTTTTATCATCCAGCAACGGCCGGCAGGGCTGTGTTTTATTTGATATCGCCGGTGAAACACCACAATTAGTGTGGCAAAGCAGGGTGTTGAGGAATATTTTTGCCTATAATATTTTTCAGGACGGTTACTTGTATGGTGTGGATGGCGACACCGGCCCCGGAGCTGCTTTAAAATGCGTCAGCTTGGAAACCGGGGAGGAGATGTGGAACCAGCAACTGGGGTTCGGAACATTACTGGCTGCCGGTCAGCGGCTTTTGTTCCTGAGCGAAAAGGGCAAACTGCTGGTGCTGAAAATGGAGCCGGACGGATTTGTGCAACTGGCCGGAGGTGAGATTTTGAACAAGCCGGTTTGCTGGACGCCGCCGGTACTGGCCAATGGATTGCTTTATGCACGGAATAATCCGGGAACGCTGGTTTGTGTGGTACTGGGAAAATAAAGTACCTGTAAATATCGGATCCCAGCGAATACCTGAAATGATCCGGGGAAATGGATTTGTGTTTTTCTGATTTAGAAAATATAAATATGTCAGGTCGTGGTTTTTTTTGCTTTGAATACACTCCGTTTATCTCTATTCCAGACGAAGCCGTAGCATAGAGGTTGTTTTTATTTTTCGTAGCAGTGTATAGATGAAGAGGATCGTTCCGGCCATTTCCAACAGCTCTTCGATACTTGCAACCACTCCATATGTCAAATTTTCTCTTCCTGTATGATAACAAATCCAGCCGCCCGCCATTTCCAGGAAAATCGCTCCGCCGATGTAAATAACAATAGAGAATAAGAACAGTTTTTTAGTCTGCCTGTCCTGGTTTTTCCAAAATTTAAAAAAAATGATGACAAAAAGGACAGTAACGGCTACACCGGGAATAATCCATGCATAGTAAAAAATTCCGGTTGTGCCCAGAAGATTCCGTACAGGGGGTGCAAGTCGCTCGTGCAGGGAGGCCATTTCATCGATTGAAAGAAAAATAAAAATGTAACAAAGTCCCTGCCAGTATCGCCGGTGTATAAGTGGTGCCATTTTGGCATTGCAAAAGCAGAGCATCGCGACGAAAAACAGCAAAAGTGAAGAAAAATATGTCGGGATGTTATTTTCCCGGTCCAGGTTAAATTCCGCAATAAATCCCAGCAGTTTTGCATGCCCGGCTATATATTGCATGTATTGGCCTGTAATGCTCAAGATAAAAAGCATCGCCGCAAAAACGGCAAGCACCCGGGTTGCTTTGAGACATTTTACTGTGATATCCGTTGTGTTAAGCATTGACGGTTATTTTCCCTGTATTTGTCTATATGATCATTTTGCTGCACAGTTGATAAAATATCGTTATTTATTTTATATTTTTCAAACAATTTCTTGGATTTAAACCGTTCTATTAATTGTTTGAAAGGATGGCAAAGTTTTCAACGCAAAGGTCGCAAAGGTACGCAGAGAAAAAAAAAGTTCGTGCTTTTGATATTCTTAAAGCGATTTTGCAATATCCGGCAATTTTTCAAGTTAAA
>JAFGEC010000624.1 GCA_016931775.1 Candidatus Zhuqueibacterota bacterium
CTAGAGTAACCTTTACCAACAAATTATTATCAGTTGCCGCTTTACACATCTTGGATCTTTGTCTTTTGGACTCAAGCATTTATCCGGTACTTGTCCTGCATTTTGCAGGCCGAATATCCAAATGTTTTACCGATATTTATTCATATACCGAACACCCAGATATTCTGTACATGATGTATACTCGCAGGCCTGTTAACCCGTCAGAGGTATATTCACCAAAGCACCATCAAAGTGGTCATGCGTCGCAAGATACTCTCTGACAGCCTCGCGGCAACCAACAGCTCAAGAAAAATATTATTCTCGAAATGGTTGTTGGCGGGTTAACATCCAAAAGACATGCTTATTTAATCGTCTTGCCAAATTGAGCTTTGCTCGCATTGCACCATGTTTTTTCTAGTCTAAACGATACTTTCTCCTAAATTTTGGATGATTTCTGGCATGATGAGTTGCCAGAATAAAAGAATATTTTAAATTGAGATGTGTGAGAAAAGTATCTCGTTTTTTATAAAATAACTATTTGCTAACACATTCGCTAACACGAAAAAATAAAGCCATTGTTATTTATTGACTTAGCCTGCATTTCCAACGAACTCATAATCCGCAGGTTGTAGGTTCGAATCCTACCGGGCCCACTTGAAAACCTTTGATTGCCTTTAAATAATTAGGGGCTTTTCTATTTTTGGGATAACAGGAGTTTATAATAATTCGTTTAAATATTCTACCGAAATTTGTGCGTGTTTGAGTATATGTGACAAGGTAGATCGTTTTATCGGACGGTGGGCGGGGATTGTTATTTTTAAGGTTCCTTCACGAGTTGTCTTTTGTAAGCGAATATGACTGCCTTTTTGTCTAACGACTATCCAACCATCTCTTCGAAGAGCAGAAATTAGTTTGTCAAAGTTTAGGCTTGGGACTTTGGTCATACAGCAATTTCCAGTTTTTCAATATTTGGCGAGAATGATTGGTCATCCTCTACTGGTTCCAGATATAATTCGATAGCCTCCTGAATGTTTTTTAAAGCTTCTTCTTTTGTGTCACCCTCACTGATACAGCCTGGCAATGAAGGTACAACAACAGTATATCCTCCTTCATCACTTGGTTCTAAAATAATTTGTAATTTCATATGTACTCCATTTATTACAATAATGAGTGGAAAAATGATATGTAATAAGTGATTATTATTTTTTTGCCAATTATACAAGTAATTATATAATTTTTTGGGATAACATAACACTATAATATAAAAAATATTATAAACTTTACAACAACTCAAATTTATATAAAAAGACAAGCTTACAATCGGACAAGCGAGCCGGTTGACTGATATGAGTCAGTTACAATTTCAACATCTTCTCTCGAGCCGTAAAATATATATTCATTATGGTGATCTGGAACGGGATATTCAAACTCTCAAGGAGCTCGATCATCTGTGACCATTGTAAATAATACATCCCCTATAATACCGCTTTATGACATTTCGCAGCCTTAAATACAGGCAGGAGATAAGACGGAAATAATTAAATAAAACAAGATTTGCAATCGTTTTGGTATCGTAAAAACCCGCTGACGATAAGGCACATCTGATCATCGCCACAAACACAACCGCCGGTTCTTATAAAAACTTTTCCTGAACATCCGGTCCGGTACACCATTGATGACCAGGGCGCTTGTGGTTTGAAGAACTTTATGAATTCGAGATGATCATGTGTTTGACTGTTGATGCTTATAGAACGAAAACAACAACTGTCGATGCCACACCGTCGTGCCGGGAATACCTTAAATTTTCAATTCGAGAAAGTGACCGGAACTTTATTCTTTTACATATCCCTATTATTTTGTAGATTTAATTTTACATAGCTTTATAATTGTGATTTATTTTCAAGCAGGTACAAGTTTCTTGAAAATACGGAGGATCAAATGTCAGCAAAAAAAATCATCATGATCTGTTTTATCTGGTCTTTAATATTTGTTGCTTCAACATCAGCCCGGGAATTGATTAAAAACGGTGAATTTGATGACAGTTTTACCAATTGGACCGATTGGAAAATCTCTGATGCCGTCAACTATGTTAAGAGCATCGATAAAACAGGAGTGCTTTCCGGCCTCAATTCTGCCAAGTTTGACTTTATCACCGGCAGTGACACAGACTGGCATATGCAGTTTCATTATGCCGCCTTTGCCACACAAAAAACAGCAAATTATTACGTCAGTTTTAAAGCCGGATTCGACGGCATCGTCGAATCCGTTATTTTGCCCGCCACCATTCGGGATCCCCTGACGAATGTAGATCCCATCATTATGCAGTATAATGCGGACCTTCCGCTTATTCCCCATGCAGCTTTTGAAACTTTTCAATTTGTTTACGCAGCGGATACGTCTTTGGCCAGTACGCAACTCAATTTTTTTCTCGGCGGTCACGATGACGTGTTATTTTGGATCGATGCGGTGTCAATCATTGAGGAAGGCCCTTTCTGGCTTAATACTCCTTTTGAAAACATGGACGATGCGGTGGAGGTGAAATGCAATGTTTATCCCGATAGCGCTTTTAAAGGTCTGGTCGGTTTGTGTCAGGGAGAAGCGTCTTCTGAAGATGATCTGGTATGCGGATTGTATTTTGAACCCGGAGGGACGCTGAAAGTGTTGAACGGTACTGTGCTGCAGGCTGATGAACCAATTGAATATGAAATGGACACGCGTATTTCAGTCACCGTTTTGGCCAATATCTCAAAACAGCGGTACGATGTCAAAGTCAAACCTTCCGGTTCGAGTGAAAAGACGCTGGCAACAGGTTATGCGTTTAAAAAACCGGTTAGCAGTCTCAACCATATCGTTACCAATACCAATATCAATCCGGATGATGGTGGCCGGCCCATGACCAGTTTACGGATAGCTGGCATTGAAACGGCCGCAAAAACGGTTGTTGAAAAAACGAGAAAACTTCCCACACAAGCAGACCTGATCCAAAACTATCCTAATCCCTTTAATCCGGCCACGACCATCGAGTTTTCGCTGGCAGTCCCTGAACATGTTTCTATCGATATCTTTAATACCGCAGGGGCACATGTAAAGAACGTGATAAAGCAATCCTGCCCTGCCGGGCGCTCTGAAATTCACTGGAATGCAACTGATAAAACGGGACGTAAAGTGCCATCCGGAGTGTACTATGTCCGGTTAAAATCCGATCGGATTCATCAGGTCCATAAAATGATGTTATTACGATAATTGATCTCGCCATTCTCGTGGAGATAAAAATGAACAAGATTATACCTTTTATATTGATTTTTTTTCTTAACGCCTGCAAGGAAAATCCTGAAGAGCCGGTAAAAGAGATACAACCGTCCAAAAATTGGACATTTACTCTGGGTGATATCACAATCATCCCTAATAAACTCGATGTCCCAATCTATCCATGGTTTCCCGATGGACACATCGCCATTGTAAACGATCCCAATGCTGATGCCGGGTACCGGTATATTATGTTCTGGTCGGAATTTAAAAATTACCGTTCCGTGGGGCCTACACCTTTTCCCGAGGACCAACTCCTTTTGGATCCGAAAACACCGGTTTTCGGAGAACGTGGAGACTGGCAAGGCTACAATAATGGCGGTTCGTGGTTAAATTCTGTTTTCAGGCAATCCGAAACACAACTGATCGGATTTTATCATGCCGAGGACCACTGGTATCCCAGGAACAAGGATTATATCGCCTGGAAATCAACAGGCGTTGCCACCTCGAACGATAACGGCCGTTCATGGACCGACCATGGGCAGGTTATCACATCATCCACACCAAAGCCGGCATCGCCGAAATGGGGTGGCTCCGGTGATTGCTGTGTTATCTGGCACGAAAACGATAACCGCTGGATTTGTTATTATCAGAATCAAAACATCCGCATGGCTATATCTGACGATCCTGATGCAAATCCGGGGAGCTGGTTCAAATTCTATAACGGTGGTTTTCCTGAAATGGCACTCGGCGGCAAATCGACACCACTCGCCGGACTGAGTGATGTACCAGGTTCCAATCCGTCCGTTCATTTTAATACTTTTCTTAAACTGTGGATTATGGTCTATCATGGCTGGAGTCCGGCGTGTCTTTACATCGCATCCAGTGTAGATGGTTACAATTGGTCGAAACCACAACAACTCGTTTGCGGATCCCAGGGTGGACGCGCATGGTATCCGACCATCATCGGTGAGTCCGATGTATCGGCGGGAGAGAAGGCCAGATTGTATTATGCCGATTTTTCGGCAGATGGCGGGTCCCGTGATTTTATCGTCCGCGAGATCCGGTTCGTGCGGAATGACTGATTTTCCATGTTTTCCATTGTTAATTTAATAATTGACAGGCGTAATAGTTATTATTTTACCTGCATAAAAATGTTTTGGATTTTTACTTTCACAATTGATGATTTTAATACTACGCTAATATATTCGCTAACACGAAAAAATTAAATCTTTGTTATTTATTTATATGATTTGATTTGTATAAAAAGCAAAGAACGCCTACTGCTGATTGAAAAAGGATCTAATCCCAACGTCGAAAGGGATAAAAAATATCATCGCCAAATAAGTCTCCGCAACGGCATCTTTTTACTCTCGGCTGCATTGGGTCTGGTCGGGGGCCGGGTAGTCTTGTCAATAAATCCAAACGATGAATTTGTTGTGAATGCAATAGCTCTTCTTTTCAGCTGTGGTATTGGTCTTATTCTTTACACGATAATCGTTAAAAAATTTTATTCCTGAGCATTGATTTGACCGGCGAATCACATCTCTTATATAAAGCGCAAAGAGGCGATCCCGAAGCTCTTGATGAAATACTTAACAGGTACAAAGATCAGTCGTTCTCGCTCGCATTGGGAATTGTTCAAAGCGAGTTCGATGCTGAAGATATTGTACAAAATGCTTTCATAAAAGTGTTTAAGCATCTGAGACAGTTTAAAAACGAGTCCAAGTTTTCAACCTGGCTTTACCGGATTGTATACAATGAATCGATTCGTCTCATCAAGCAGGAGCATGTCGCTGCCCGAAAAGAAGTTGCTCTCGATGATGTGGATGTTAATTATTATTCAATCGACAACGCTTTAAGGCCTTTGTTTGCAGATGAGCGCAGGCGAATTATAAAACAAGCGCTGCAAAAATTATCATATAATGAAAATACAATACTTACGCTTTTTTATCTTGAAGAAAAAAGCATTCGAGAGTTGCAGCGCATTACCGGATTTTCCAAATCGAATATTAAAGTTATCTTGCACCGGGCAAGAAAAAAATTGTATCAGACTCTAAGCACGATGCTTAATCAGGAGGTGACATCAATCCTATGAGAAAACAAGATTCAGAAATTTTAAAGAACTTACTCAAAGATGGGATAACGTCGTTAGCCTCAGATGATTTTACTGAACGGGTTGTCGCAAAGTATCTCTCAGAACAAACACAGGCGCATTGGAAACCCGGTTACAATTATACTCTCCTGTTTTACCTTGTGTTGATTGGTATGTTGCTGATGAGCATTATTCTTTATTTAACTGCAATCCCAATGAATACCGTTTTTCCGGAACTGCCTATCGAGACCATTATGGATAAGCTATATTTGCTATTCCTCGTCATCGTATCCTTTTCGGTATTTACCCTCGTCAGTGACCTTATCGAATCGAATATTTTAAAAAATACAATCTGATTTTTCAAATTCTAATCAGCGCCTGAATAAGCAAATAGCATCTTCCTAAATGAGTCCTATAGTACGATTCCAGGATGAAGGATTATCCATCGCATCATTTTGACAGGCGATGTGCGTCGATTGGGTGCTAACTATTTTTTACGATTAAATTAAACGGGAGGACAAATGAAACATCTTGTCTTTATTATTGTCATCATGTTCGTTGCTTCAATTGCAAACGGACAGTCAGCTGATAATTTCACCATTCGCTATCAGATAAACAAGCCCTATTGTCTCTTAAATTTTATGGAGACGCTTCTAACAAAGGGGTATTATGGCCCATCTTTGTATGAATATTTTAAACAAAGCAAATTCGCTGATGATAAACAGCTGAAAGAACTTGTCGAGCAATACAGGCGTCTCAAGATCAAGTATTCTTATGAATTCAAAAATTATCCGAAATATCGTTTTATGGCAAAAGGCCGATCCACTAGAGATTTATATTACATGTTGAGCGCTAAAACAGAAACCCTTAATGAATTTAAACAGATCACAGCCGGCCTCATCCCTTATTACATCCACCAACAATTATTTGATATTTTTAAAGCAGTCGAACCAATATATGATGAACTCATATGGATTCCATATCACAAAGCGGCGTATATGCGCTTGGCCGGTTTGGAAGACTATTCCAGCAAGGTAAAGTTGGATGAAAAATTGAAATCGATTGCAACATTATTCAATAGCGCATGGTCGCCCGAAATACCGATAATTGTAAGTTTTGCTATCGTGCCAGGTGACAAAATCAAGCGCTTGCCGCCGCCGCAAAGCAATGTTATATTTTGCAACATATTGACGGATTCAAAGGACTATTCCAGGTATGCCGGAATGGTCGCGCATGAATTTGCCCACCGGGCGTTCACCGAACAATCCCTCTCTTCTCATCAGCAGCTCGACCGGTGGTTAACCGGTTCTACCTTGCCGAGTCGGTTCATGGTGAATTTTATGTTCAACGAAGTTATGGGCGGCGCTGTAGGACATAAAATTCAGGAAGATCTTATTGGTGCGCATGAATTTAGTTATGGGCAGTCGTATATAAAAAGTTTTGATGTTGCGATTTATCCATTGGTGAAATCTTACCTGGAATCAGAAAAAACGATTGATAGTGTGTTTGTCCAACAGAGCTTGCTGATTTATGACAAAACGTTTCCTAACGCCCAACGAGAATATCATTATCTTTTACAAACCTATTACCTTGTAACAGATGCAGAAGATTTTCCCCTTCACCGATTGCCCGAGCTTATTGCAAGGAATATCAACAATCCAATGATGTACGAAATCGGAAGTCCAATCCAGGACAGCAGTACGATCCAGGCCATGATGGATTACGATTTCACCAAGTTGCTAGTTGTCACAAAAAACCATAGAGAGACGTTCGAATATTTAAAAACGAAAATTGAGGAGCTTGATCAATTCAGCAATCTTGACTACGATTCGGATTTTATATTGTCGTTTCATGATGCATTGGGCAGAGCTTATATTATCATGAATTTGCAGTCCATTGATAATTTTGAAAGTGCGCTGCAAACATTGAAAACTCACGAGAGCATCGATTTGTATGAGCCAATTGTTGCAATGTATTCGAAAGTGGATTAGTTTGTAGGATGCGGTTCTGTTATGATGCCTGGATGAGACAATATAAATTGCGTCAGAACCGCATCGGATGTCAACTGGAATATAGTTCAAATCTGCATTATGGTGTCTAAAATTGGTGCGCTTATGACGCTCATTCAATTGGCTTATCAGGCTAATGAAAGCGGAACCGCACCCTACAACTGCTACGATATTTTATTAGATACTCACCTGATGCTATAAAATCACGAAAAAATGTTTGTAACGTACGGCATAAATACCTATTTTATATTTCACATACAGGATTTCAGTATAAAAGTGAATCGTTAACGGTTTTGAGTGCAGGTAAGGAACCTTTCTACGGCGCCGTAGAACCGCTATGCATGGCGTCTTTACATGTGTTTTCGTTATCCAAAAACTTGTGTTATTTTTAGACAGTAAAATTTTTAACCAGTTTAATTTCTATGGTTTATATGTATGTGGCTCTTTTTATGACTGACGACAGACCAACCATTTCTTCCAACTTTTGATCGTTTAATCAGTTAGGAAAGCGAAAATGAAAAAATATATCCTTTTGATTTTAGTGATGTGTACAACAACCATTACGATGGCCCAACCCCGTCAGCGCACCCTGCTCGATGCCGGCTGGAAATTTATCCATGCGGATTCCGTGCAGGCTGAACTGCCGGATTTTGACGATAGCCATTGGCGTACGTTGGATGTGCCGCATGACTGGAGCATCGAATACCCCTACGACGAAAATGCCGCCACCGGCGGCAGCGGGGGATACGTGGAATCGGGAATCGGCTGGTACCGTAAACATGTAACATTTGGTCAAAAAATAGAGGGAAAAACAGTCTGGCTGGAATTCGACGGCGTTTATATGAACAGTGATGTGTGGCTGAACGGACATTTTCTGGGCAACCATCCGTACGGATATACGAGTTTCTACTATGACGTATCTGCTTTTGTGCTGGAAGGCGATAATGTTATTGCGGTGCGCGTGGATAATTCAAAACAGCCCAATTCACGCTGGTATACGGGATCCGGTATTTACCGGCACGTCTGGCTGACGGTTACCGATCCGCTGCACATCGGGCACTGGGGAACGTATGTTACCACCCCCGATGTATCCGATTCTGCCGCCGCCGTTGTTATCGCTACAACGGTCGTAAACGACACCAAAACTCCGCAAAACAGCACACTCGTCACAACCGTGAGGGATTCCGCCGGCACGCCGGTGGCGGTAGAAATCTCGAAATTTACAGTGGACGCTCAAAACAGCACAATCGTTCGCCAAAAAATATTAATGACGAACCCCCGGTTATGGTCTTTGGAACGTCCGTACCTTTATAAAGTCGAGCAGGAAATTAAAAATAAAAACAGGTCTATCGATAGCTATGTAACAACCTTTGGTATCCGCTCGATCGCTTACGATGTCGACCGGGGATTTTTTCTAAACGGTGTGCACGTCAAGATGAATGGCGTCAATTTACACCACGATGGCGGCTGTGTCGGTGCGGCGGTGCCGGAACGGGTATGGGAACGCCGTCTCGAGGTTCTGAAATCGATGGGATGTAATGCCATTCGCACCGCACACAATCCGCCGGCACCGGAATTTCTGGATTTGTGCGACCGGCTGGGTTTCCTCGTTTTGGACGAAGCCTTTGACGAATGGCGCTTGGGAAAGCGGGAACAGGCGTACCATAAATATTTTGATGAATGGGGAGAAAAGGACTTGATTTCCATGATCCGGCGCGACCGCAATCATCCGTCAATCGTGCTGTGGAGTGTGGGCAATGAAATACCGGAACAGAAATCAGATGACGGGCATTTGTTACTAAAGACATTGCAGGATATTTGTCATCGAGAAGATCCGACCCGTCCCGTCACACTCGGCTGTGACAATATTGCGGCGGATGGAGGTTCGACGACGCTTGAATTTCTGAATACCCTGGACATCGTCGGCTATAACTATGTCGACCGCTGGCATGAACGCCGCGAGCACTATTTCAGCATCGACCGTTTTAACCATCCCGGCTGGAAAAAAATCGGCACCGAGAGTGTCTCACTCAGCGGCATCCGAGGAGAATACGATCTGGGGGACGATCCTCAGGTCGTGTCTTTCCGGATGCCTCGCAGTCTCATCCGCGTCCAGGAATTATGGAAAACCGTCACACTCAATGATTATGTGATCGGAGATTTTATGTGGACCGGCATCGATTATCTGGGTGAAGCTTTCTGGCCGTTTAAACATGCGCCGGCCGGTGCGGTCGATATCTGCGGTTTCCCAAAGGACGCTTATTATTTTTACCAAAGCCAATGGTGTGAAAAACCGGTTATACATTTGTTCCCACATTGGAACTGGCCGGATCGATTGGGCCAGATTATCCCTGTTTTTTGTTATACCAATTGCACCGAAGTGGAATTATTCGTGAATGAAAAATCGTATGGCGCAAAACGGATCGAATTTCCGCGGCAGGGGAATTCCGGCAGCTGGATGCATTACGATCGTCCGAAAATTCGCGCGACAACGGGCGATCTTTTTCTCACCTGGGATGTTCCTTATGAACCGGGTATCGTAAAAGCCGTCGGTAAGCGTGACGGCAAAATCGTTTACACGCAAAAAATCCGTACCACCGGCAAGCCGGCCGCCATCCGTTTGAATATCGACCGTCCCAAAATCAAAGCGGACGGACGTGATGTGGTGCATTTTACGGTCGAAATTGTTGATGATGAAGGCAATGTTGTACCGACCGCAAACAACCTCGTTCAATTTTCGGTAACAGGTGCAGGCAGATTGCTCGGTGTCGATAACGGCGATCCCCGGGATCATCATTCCTACCGGCTGAATGAACGAAACGTCTTTCATGGTTTATGCCTTGTCATCGTAAAATCGAATGGAGCGGAAGGGAAAATCCGTTTAACTGCGGTCTCGGAAGGATTGAAACAGGCAACCGTCGAGATTGAAGCGGTACCATAACAGGCAGGCATAAAATAAAAAGTATTTTGTTTCGCTCAATTATATCTTTTAATACTTATTCGAACTTGTATCCTGTCACTTTGATAATTTTTTTCACGGTGTAAAGCAGCACTTATTTATGTATGTTTAAAGAGCTATGAAATAATATCCCTATAATTTCCAGAGGTACCGTGACATGAATTCCAGTTGGTAATAAACGTGAGTGCATGTGTTCTGGGTATTTATTGCTTGATAAACTCGCCGCTATTAATTAACTTTTAACAGAATGCTGAAAAGTTTGTACCAGATACTTGTTGTAAACGGTCTCCAAGTGAAAAATTATGTTGCTACATTGATATTGTATTATCAAAATCTGCCAAATTATCTTTCCCCACCGACATCTTCCGGAGGATTTAATGTTGTATAGGATAATCTCTTTCCTTTTTATTTCCCATTTGTGCCTGACCTATGCCGCCGACCAACCCCAGTGGGGCCAAAAACACAGCCGGAATATGATTTCGGACGAAACCGGCCTTGTTGATTCTTTTGATCCTGAAACCGGAACGAATATCAAATGGAAAGCCCCCCTGGGAACCCAGACTTACGCCACCCCAGTTGTCGCCGGCGGCAAGGTGTTCATCGGCACCAACAACGAAAATCCCCGCGATCCGCGCCATCAGGGCGACCGGGGTGTTTTGCTGTGCCTGGATGAAACGACCGGCGACCTGTGCTGGCAGCTTGTGGTGCCGAAACTCCCCGGCGATCCTTATCTGGACTGGCCGATGGAGGGTATCGTTTCGCCGCCGAGCATTGAGGACGGCAAGGTTTACATTGTCAGTAACAGGGGAGAGGTCATGTGCCTGGATATAAACGGTCTGCAGGACGGCAACGACGGATCCCTTCTTGATGAGGGACATGTTATGACACCTCCCGGAAGTCCGCCTGTCCAATCCGGGCCCACCGATGCGGATATTCTCTGGCTGTTCGATATGCCCGCGGAGATCGGTATCCACCAACATGATGCGGCGCACAGTTCCATTCTTGTTGTCGATGATTACCTTTATGTCAATACCAGCAACGGTGTGGATAATACTCACCGTCGCATCCGGGCGCCCAAGGCACCCAGTTTGATCGTACTGGATAAACAAACGGGACAGCTTGTCGCCCGTGACAACGAAGGCATCGGTCCCAATATCTTTCACAGTACATGGTCGTCGCCGGCATATGCCAAAATCGGTGATACACCGCTGGTGTTTTTCGGCGGCGGCAATGGCTTCCTGTACGCGTTCCATACAATAAAACGGGATGGTGGTTCCAAAGTACAAACCTTGCAAAAAAAATGGTGGTACGACGGCGATCCGGCTGCACCTAAAGAAAACGTTCACCGGTTCACCGGAAACCGCGACATCAGTCCCAGCAATATCAAAAGTATGCCGGTTTTTTATGAAAATCGTATCTATCTCACCTTGGGCGGCGATATTTGGTGGGGCAAAGACCTGGCCTGGTTAAAATGCGTCGACGCAGGCGGTTCGGGGGATATATCCAAGGCCGGTGAAATATGGTCCTATGAGCTGAAAAAACATTGCTGCTCAACTCCCTCCGTATACAACGGAATGGTTTTTGTCGCCGATCTGGGCAAAAACCTGCACTGTGTCGATGCTGAAAACGGCACGCCTTTCTGGACTCACGAGCTCAAAGGACCGGTTTGGGCTTCCCCGCTGGTGGCGGACGGCAAGGTGTATATCGGTGACCGTCGCGGTGATTTTTGGATTTTTAAAGCGGACCGGAAAAAGCAGGTGCTGGCCACGGTCAAAATGGACAGTGAAATTAATGCCACCGCCGTCGCAGCCAATGGTACGTTGTATGTTGCGACAATGAATTATTTATATGCTGTGGCTGCGAAATGAAATAGTCTCGATTCTAAACGAATGAATAAATTTAACAAGATCGACAAGAATTTTTTTTTAAAGGGCCACAGATCCCGCAAAGCGCATTGGCGTCAACCTTAAAAAACACCTGTTGATATTTTAATACTCAACCTTCTCTGAAAAAATTGCCGGGACTTTTAGCTTTATAATTTATCGAGTGTTTTGATTTTGACTGGACAACAGGATCAACATGATAGGTTCTATCGGAAAAACAATCAGAAATAAGGCTCAGTATCTGTCATATACTGTTCATACTGTTGAGTCAGATAAACATAATTAATTCAAAAATAGCAAGAGCTAAACTCTACTGTGATATCTGTTAAATTCGGGATTAGATCAACGATGCTTTTTTACTGTTCCCAACTGCTACGGAGCACGATCATCCCGCGGCTAAAAGCCGTTTGTCGCTCCTTTACATTTCCTGATCGTAATTTAATTCTTGCATGATTCTTTTTTATTCGGATTTCACCAATTCCCCCGTCAGCCGAAGCAATTCCAATTCATCCAGTTTGGCCTGGAATTTTGCCGTAAAGATATTGTTCTTTGCA
>JAFGEC010000625.1 GCA_016931775.1 Candidatus Zhuqueibacterota bacterium
ACGGCTGCCATAAGATGGCTTTCGATCACTTTCGCCATTTTATCCGGTATTTTGTATTTTTTGCTCATAAACTTGAGCGGTGATCCGGCTGTATCGGGTCATAATTTTTTCTTGCGGATTTTCTTCGCCCCAAAAGGTGCGATTTTGGTTTTTTTTACCGCCCTTGTTTTTATTTATTTGAGTGTTTTCGTTTACGAAAACAGAACATCGTATTTATCCTGAGCAACGAAACAGAAAATGGTTATCTCAAAAACTTGCCGAATAGCGATTTAGAAATAACTGTTCGGTTTTTCCAATATCCGTTTTGACAATTTTCCGGTGAGGTATATTTATTAACATCGTTCGGACTATTTTAGGAAAGGGAACTGTGATGAAACATGCAGGATTTTTTTTCCTTTTAATTGTGCCCTTTTTATTATGGGCCCAGGGGAGTACCTATTCAGTTAAAGAATTCGGCACAACGGGTGACGGCTTCACAGATGAAACCGAGTCGCTTCAGCGCGCCATCGATGCCTGTGCCCGGGCCGGAGGGGGCACTGTCGCCATACCGCCGGGGACCTATAAATCCCGCTCGTTATTTCTGAAATCAAACGTCAACCTGCACCTGGATCCCGGTGCCGTGATTAAAGGCAGCGAAAAGCTGAAAGATTATCCTCTTGAAACGGACGGCAGCATCGGCGGGCACGCCAATGCACTCGTCGAATTGAATACAGAAGAAAAGACGGTAAGCGGCGAATCGAACCGTGCCGGTCTGATCACGGCCTACAAAGCGCAAAACGTCTCCATTACGGGATACGGCATCATCGACGGCAATGACGAATGAGGTGTAAACGAGTGATGAAAGGAATGCGGTGAAAAGGAATTCCGGCGGCATCCACATCAACGATACGGGGTGTTTTTAAACCCGTATCTAATAAAAATGACAAAAGAATTGAATACTTCAGCATGTGGGGTGTATATTACGTACAATATTGCAGTGAACGAAGATCGTCCAATCTAAAATCCGGACTTTTAATTCGGAGATTCACAATGTCAAAGCAAAAAGTGACTTATTATGGGATATGTGTACTCTTAATACTAGCAGTGCCTGCCTTTGCTCAAATCAGGCAGGATTTTAAACCTGTATTGCCGAATTCAATTTCTCAAAAATTTTATTCCGGTTCTCAAACATATGATAAATCGGCAATGTACGGCTCCGCCGAAGATTTTGATCCGATTCTGGCGGCTCAATTTCAGCATGTCCTCGATTCCCTCGTCATTACAAATAAAATAATGGGCGCATCTGCGGCAATCATTTTTCCCGGAAAAGGAACATGGCAGGGTGTATATGGCATGTCGAATCCGGGGACGAAAAAGGAGATAAATCCTGACATGCTCTTCGATATCGGCAGCAATACCAAAACCTTTATCGCGACACTTGTCCTGCGGCTGGAGGAGGAAGGTCTGTTGAATATTGAGGATCCCTTGTTTACATGGCTGCCGACTTTTTCGAACATCGACAGCACAATTACGTTACATCAATTATTAAATCATACCGGTGGCGTATCCGATTTCAGCAATGAAAATCCTGCGTGGGGAGAATCGGTTACGAGTGATCCAAACCGTTATTGGACACCGGAACAGAGTCTTTCGCTTGTACTCGAACCCAATTTTGCTCCGGGTACGGGCTGGAGTTATTCAAACACCGGCTATGTACTGGCGGGTATGACCATAAAAACGGTCACCGACACCCAGCTTGTTTCTCCAAGTCTTCACAAGTACATACTGGATCCGCTAAATCTCACCAGTACGTATTTAGATATTGAAGACAGCCTTGCGGGAGAGATGGCAGACGGCTGGGTTTATAGTTCAGAAACAAGAGAATTGTACAACTATTCACAAGTACCAAGAACTGCCGTTTACAGCAGTCTGTGGACCTGCGGGGCGATGGTATCGACGGCAAAAGACCTGGCACGGTTTGCCCAGGCACTCTACGGCGGTGAAATACTGAGTCAAACATCCCTCGATAAAATGTTAACAGTTTTCCCTTTTGATAATCCAGAGTTACTCGGTTACGGACTGGGAACAATGCACAAGATGTGGTACAACGAAGAACTATGGATGCACGGTGGCGATACCATTCATTTTGGCGCGCAGGCTGCCTATTGGCCCAAACACAATATAAGCATCGCCGTGCTTATTAACCAAAGAAACTACCCCTATGAGGACCTTTATAATCCGGTTGCAGCCGCACTCTTTCAATCCGTTTTACAATATTTCGAATCACCTCACGACAAAGTATATCCGCAGAGACTGATTGCTTTTCCGGCGTATTATTCGCCCGGCACCGGCCCGATCAGGATATCGGTACGGTTGAACAATCCGGAAAACCATGAAGCACAGGTCTTTGCAAAGATCAGAAACCTGAGCAGCACATTTACAGATTCGACGGCATTAAATTGTTTCTCCACGAACGGCGAATACCTGGAATATAGTGGTTCGTTTAATCCTGTTTCCCTTGAAGACGAATTTATCGTGGGCATCACCTCGGTGGACATGGTTACGGAATATCGACACAGCCGGGAAAATATCGGCCGTTTTACCTCCATCGGTCCTCTTACGGTTGAAAAATTTGAGTTTTTAGGCCAGGACACCGAAGCGAATCCGGGCGATCTGATGCTGTTAAAAGTGACCCTCAGAAATCAGGGATCGAGCGCAACGGCCCAAAAAGTCACTGCCGGTCTGATAAGTTACGATCCGCTTGTCTCTGTTCCGGACTATTTTCGTAACTTTGGTGATGTAAAGGCGGGTGATGCCCAGGCCGCACCCGGTGTTTTTTCCATAAGGATATCCACGGATTGTCCGGATAGTACGATACTGCCTGTTGGTATTAATATCCGGAGCAACGATCGATATTACTGGAGCGACACAATATTTGTCTCGGTCAAAAAACCTGTTTCACTGGTAAAAAATATGGCGGAAAATCAACATTCCTATCAACTAATGCAGAATTATCCAAATCCTTTCAATGCAACGACAAAATTCACTTATTCCCTGCCGAGCGCTTCACACGTAGAGCTTGCTGTTTTTTCCATTACAGGGCAAAAAATTGATACTTTGACCCAGGGATATCAAACCCAGGGCAGCCACACCATCGAGTGGAATGCTGCCGGATATGCCAGCGGTGTTTATATTTACAGGCTTGTAGCCGATTTTTTTGTTCAAACGAAAAAGCTTGTGATTGTAAACTAGGGACGAGCAATAAAAGAGAGCCGTATTCTTGTTCGCGCAAAAGCAGAAATCAAATAATTCATGGTATGATGCCCTGCCTAAAATCGAACTGCATGTTCATCTGGAAGGAGCCATCCCCCATAAAGTATTGTTCGGCCTTTTCCAAAAATATGGCGGTGATCCCTCGATACCGAACGTCGAAACACTCGCAAAAAGATTCGAATATAAAAATTTTCCTCATTTTATAGAAACATGGTCATGGAAAAATCAATTCCTGCGCGAATATGAGGATTTCACTTTTATAGCCGAGCATACCGCACGTGACATGGCAAGCCAGAATATTCGCTATGCGGAATTATTCTTCTCGCCTTCACTGTTCAGCCGGATTGGTCTTGGCGTACAGGAACTGGTTGCGGGCGTCAGAAAGGGATTGTCCTTGGTTCCGGAAATAAATATCGCGCTCATCGCCGATCTCGTCCGGGATTATGGGCCGGAATCGGAAATAAAAACTTTGCAGGCACTGAATGAAGTCAAGGATTACGGTGTCATCGGTATAGGGATAGGCGGGTCAGAACAAAAATATCCACCCAATCCGTTCGAGAAGCTGTACCGACAGGCCCGCAACATGGGCTTTCGTACCAACGCTCATGCAGGTGAAGCAGCAGGTCCGGAGAGCATCTGGGGGGCCATTCACCGGCTGGAAGCCGACAGGATCGGTCATGGAACTCGAATTCACGAGGATCCAGAACTTTTGGAATATATTGCAGAACAACAAATTCCCATCGAACTATGTCCCATGTCCAATGTTCGCACGGGAATTGTAAAAAAAATCGAGGATCACCCCATCCGGAAATATTTCGAACGTGGTCTGATCATCAGCGTAAACACAGACGACCCCAAAATGTTCAACACCTCGCTTGCGGACGAATACCGGCTACTCGTGCAGAATTGCGGTTTCTCCAAACAGGAAATATGTAAAATCATTCTGCTTGGCATAAAATCATCATGGTTGCCGGAGGAAAAGAAAAAATTCCTTGTAAAAGAGTTTGAGGAGGAATTTTCGTGGAAAAGTATTATGGATGAATAAACCGGAATTGGACATGCTTGAAACCTCACACCCATAAATCTAAAAAATCGACAGTCCTTATATTGTTCGTAAAATCTCAATTATTGGTGAAAAATCCTCCCACTCCCCAGGCTGATGGAGATGGCATTGACACCTTCACCACTCGTTCCCAAGC
>JAFGEC010000626.1 GCA_016931775.1 Candidatus Zhuqueibacterota bacterium
AAAGAGATGGGCGTGCAAATGTTTATCGATCTTTAGATGGGCCATGGCCTCCTGGAAGATAAGCTGCAGAGTTCTTTCAGAGATTCGTTTTTTCCTTTTGGAGAGGAAAAGCGGACCATCGGTCAGATTGAGTAATTTCAGATAACGAGCAAGCACAGCACATAGAATTTGCGGCATATAAAACCGGCGTGTTATTACGCCTTTTTCCTGAACGAGGATGGTACTCATATCGAGGTTGACATCCTGAATATTGAGGTTTTGCAGTGCTTTGAGCCGCAGGCCCAGTAAACCAAGGATCATAAAAATGAGCAGATTACGCAAGCCCGTAAGGTCGTTTGCTTTTTTTGCGGCATATTCCAGTAAATCATTGAATTCATTTACGGTTAAATAGTATGGTACTTTTTTAATGATCTTTGGGTAAGGAATAGAGGCGGCAATGTTTTCTTTGATAGTATCTTGTATCTTGAGGTAATGAAAGAACTTGTGCATCGTCCAGACCCGTTGTTTTTGAATATGAATAGATGGACTTCGATGATGCGCAACAAAGGCTGTGAGGTGCAAATAAGAAATATCCTGAATAGTGCGAACGGAGAGTTGAGTTATAATGTGATTGAACTCATAGAGTTGAATTGAGAGAGTTTCAAGAGATTTGGGTGCAAATTTAAATGTTTTACAATAAACGAGAAAATCTAAAATAAAAGAGCGAAGCATAAGGAAATCTCCAAAATGTAAATTGGTGTGCAAATTAATTTACATCCGGTTTTCTTATGCTTCCATATATTTTTTAACATGCCCCAGAGGTGGTAACTCCAGTCGCCCTACGGGCTCCTTCCGTCACCACCTCTGGGAAAAGACCCATTGCCCTAACTGCGGGGTTTATGGGTTAGCAGCCTTTATATGAAGCTTTGTAAAGAATAATAACGCTTGACATTAATAACGTAATGTGTTATCATATATTATGATTAAAACGTTCACGTGCAAAGACACAGAAAAGATATTCAATCGGGAATATTCACCTAAATTTCCGAATGATATTCAAAGAAGCGCGATGAAAAAATTGTGGATGATTGATGCAGCTCCCGATCTTCGTGCCTTAATAGTTCCCCCTTCAAATCATCTTGAGACTTTAAAGGGTAACCGTAAAGGGCAACATAGTATTCGCATCAATTTACAATGGAGAATTTGTTTCAAGTGGAAATCGGGAGATGCGTATGACGTTGAAATCGTTGATTACCATTAGGAGGTTGATTATTTATGTCAAAACAGAAAATGGAACCTATTCATCCGGGTGAGATATTGAAAGAAGAATTTTTGGATCCAATCGGTATTTCGCAATATAGATTGGCAAAGGATATTAACGTACCTCCACGCCGGATTAATGAAATTGTACATGGGAAACGATCTGTCAGTGCTGATACAGCATTAAGGTTAGGACGTTATTTTAATATGTCACCGCAGTTTTGGCTCAATCTTCAGTCGCATTATGATCTGGAGATCGAGTCGGACAGACTTGGACCTGGTTTAAAGTCTGAAGTGAAGGTTTATTCCGAGGTTGTTTAGAATCTACCCGGCTGATAACCAACAACTGGAGCAGACGCGCTACTCCAGCTTTTGTGAAAATTGATAAATAATGTTTGCGTCGCGCTGCTCAATTGTAGACCGTTATACCTGAAAAGAAGTGATGAGATACTACTACGTAAATTTACAAGTGGATTTTAAAAAGCCACGTAAAATGCCACCAAGACCAGATTCTCAAAAAGAATGGAATTCCGTTGGTTATTTCCAAACATTTTTTTGCACTGAGGAATCAAAAGAGAAAGCAAAGAAGTTAGTATATCAATATTTTATTAAAAATGAGAGTGATCCATCAAATTGTCAAATCAAATATGAGCATGTTGCATGGATGCGAAGAGTTAACAAAGTAGAAGATCTTGCACACGGAATGGAATCTGGGCTTACCCGAGAAATGTTCGATAACAGGAATAAAATTGGAATTTGGTATGCGGGAGAAAAAGGCTATTACGTTAGCGAAGAAGACTATTATGCGGAAGTGGCAGAGGAACCAATAGAAGAATTTGATATAAAAAGTGATACCGAAGCGGAACTATCTGAAATTGAGGATGAATATTGGGATGGTTATGAAGGTATTTGTCAAGCATGTGACGCGTACGGTTCAGTTGATGATATGATGCTTTGTAACGAGTGTGCGGGGAAATTAGAAAGAGATTTGATACGACAAGGGGAATGGGATTATAGTGCTTCAGCATTTGGCATGTCAAAGGGTAGTAGAGAAAAACTAAGAAACGAAGTAATTAAAAAATACGGAAAAAAGCTCGAAATGATAGCCCCAAAAGCTGAAAATAAAATGAGTAAGAACAGAAATAAATCAAAGCATCGAAAGAAGAGAAAAAAAAATTAGCAAAAATATAATTTTTAACCTCAAATTCTGGCACAAATTTGCAATATCAAAAGGTATAACAAAAAATGCAGCCGACCGAAACTCGGAGAATTTTTGATTGAGTTGAGAGATGGGGTTGTAGGAAGTCAGGTTTTTCGCTTGAAGTCTGTGCGTTTTGTTTCGGCGGCTGATTTAATTAGCGATTGATAAATGAAATTAAATTACATAAAACTTTCAGATCTAGAGCCTGGCATAATTTATAAAATCCTTTGTGCAAGCTATCAGGGATGGGAAAATTCTTCTAAACATGAAAATGATTGGAAACAGTTTGATGAAGACGTTCACGACTTTCCCGATACTGTTGGGAGTTCAGGCTTTGGGACATTTCTAGGGAATACATTTGTTGGTTTTATATCTTGGGACCCGAGACAATTCCCTTCACATGTAATAGTCGGTCACAATTGTGTTCTTCCTGAATATCGAAATCAAGGAATAGGTAAACATCAAATAACAAGAGCCTTAAACAGTTTTCAACAATATGGATTCGAATTCGCAAGAGTCAGTACAAAGCGGGATACATTTTTTAAATATGCCAGAAAAATGTATGAATCTTGCGGCTTTGTTGAATGTTCTCCATATCGAGATAATGAAGAAAATATGATTTACTATTCAATTGAACTAAAAAATCACTGACCCCAGTATTTACAAAGACCGGGCGATGAAACGCCTCTCAGCCTGCAATGCTGAACGTTTGGCGTAGAACATTCTGAGCATTAAGAAATTAAAAATTCAAAAATAGAAAGTATCCACACAATAAGGGAGGGTGACTGATACAATCGCTTTCCATAAAACATATAAAAATGCAGTCCCTTAACAATTAGCGATGAGATCGGTATACTGCTCTTAACAACTGAATAGATACGATAAGGCGTTCATCATGAAAATTAAAACATTAATCCATAACATTATTTTTATATTTTTGTTAAGCCAACCATTGCTATTCGCTTATCATCAAAAAGGCTATCAATATGTATCTCCTGAGCCAGGCGCGAAACAAGTCACTCGCTACTCAAGAATAATGGTTCGATTAAATACCACGTCACCTTATCACATTACCAATTTAAATTCTTTTATCAAAGTAACTGGTTCAGAAAGTGGCACCCTTTCTGGAAGGATTACGATTGCCAGCGATAAACGGACAATCATTTTCAAGCCGACAAGTTCATTTTTTCCTGGTGAGATTGTGGAAGTAAAGCTGGCACCTCATATAAATCCTGAAAATTACAAATCGATTGATTCTTATCAATTTCAATTTGAGGTATCAGAATCAGAAAACTGTACATCTGTTCAAGCACAAAACGATAAATTCAATAATCACTTTTTGCTAAAACCGGAATCAGCAGCGCCAGTTACAGGAGCAAAGATAACTGCGAATGGTGTGTCTGTCCCATCTGATTTTCCACAATTTAAAATCCGAATCAATGACAACCCTGATCAAGGCTATATTTTTTTAAACGACTACACAGGGGGGAGATATCGTATGATTTTAGATAGTACAGGTTCTCCTGTGTGGTATTTAAGTTCACCTGGAGCAGGGACAGACTTCAAGGTCCAGCAAAATTCTATTTTAACAATGTGGACGAAAAATTTTGGAGAAGGATTTTTTATTGGTCTTGATAGCAACTTTGCTGTTGTTGATTCATTTTATGCAGTCGATGGTTTTTTGACAGATGAACATGAACTCCAGCTACTCGAAGACGGTAATTATCTGTTGATTGGGGCGAGAAATGTCGAAGTAGATATGAGCCAATATGTTGCGGGTGGAAGACCAGATGCTACTGTGAAGGAAACCGTCATTCAGGAATTTACAGCTTCCGGAGAATTGATTTTTCTGTGGAGTCCGTGGAACTACTTTAATATACAAGATCTTGAACTTGAAGATTTAACCAGTGATTATATTTGTTTTCCGCACATGAATGCTATTTCAATCGATGATGACGGACAAATATTGCTATCGAGTCGTAATCTTAGTGAAATCACAAAAATTAATCGTCAAACGGGTGATATTATATGGAGATTAGGCGGAGCCCATAATCAATTTACATTTGTTGATGATCCTTTAGATGGCTTTTCCTGCCAACATGATATTCGATCATTGTGGAATGGGCGATATACAGTATTTGATAATGGTGTCTTACATCAACATCCGGAATCACGAGCTGTCGAATATGAATTGGATATTGATAACATGACCGCTACTCTTGTGTGGCAATTCAAATATTCACCGCCTCTACTTTCATACTGGATGGGGAATGTACAACGACTGCCCAGTGGTAATACTTTAGTGAACTGGTCAATAGATCCCACTGTTTCATTATTTACAGAAGTACGTCCGGATGGTAATATTGCTTTTGATTTATGGCAAGATACAGATGAAAATCCACAATATTATCGTATATTTCGTTTTCCATGGAATGGCAAAGCCAAAAAACCATATTTACTGGTCGAAGCTGCCGAAAAGATAACTTTGCTATTTAATAAATTCGGTGATGCAGATGTTGATTATTATCGAATCTACAGCGGGACAAATCCGAATCCAACAGCGTTGCTGGATACTTCTAAATTAACTCTCAAACAATTTGATGGATTTGAAAATGGGAAAGAATACTATTTCCGTGTAACAGCCGTAGATAAAAATGGACAGGAAAGCGATTATTCCAATGAGGTCAGCCAGGTAATTAATCTTGTTGAACCTGGACAAAATATGGTTATAAATGGTGATTTTTCCGAACATTCAACCAATTGGATATTTAATTGTTCTTATAGTGCATACATGTCAATTTATAACGGTGTATGCCATATAAATATTGAAGATGGGGGCGATGAAGAATGGAGTGTCAAGCTTTGTCAATTTAATATAAAAATGATTAAAGGCAAAAGTTATTTGCTTGAATTTGACGCCTGGGCTGAGAAGAATAGGGTAATTAATGTAGTAATTGAAAATTATCGAAACTACAGCAAACTAGGATTAACTTCTCTTTCAACCAGAAACCAGCATTTTTCATACTCCTTTGTGATGAATGAAGAAACAGATTTGAATGCACAACTCATTTTTTATTTAGGAAATTCAAATGATGATGTCTATCTGGATAACATCTCCTTAAAAATGGTAAATGAAACAACTGTTCAACAATTCTCTGCTCAGGTATTATCAGGATATAATCTAATAAAAAGTTACCCGAATCCATTTAACACTCAAACGACGCTTTGTTTTTCTATTCTGGAACAGGGTCATGTTACCATAAAACTTTATAATGTATTAGGTGCATTAGTAAAAGAAATTAACAACGCTATTTATGAAAAAGGTCATCATCAGCTAAAATTTGATGGTACGAATCTCAGTTCAGGAATTTATTTTTGCCAGTTATTCGTACAAAATCGTAATAGCAATAAATCATTTAGTGATATACATAAAATTTTGCTCATGAAATAAGAAACATATTACTATTGCTAAACACCTTAAATTTGGTGAAACGTCAAATACGTGACATGAGACGGTCAGAGACGGTGACTTGGCGTCATTCCTGACCTAATGAAGAGTAATCACACATATAATCATCATCTCTCATCAAGCAGATATCCACGGACTATAGTGCCCTTTAAAGTATAGGATCATGAACTTTTGCGCCGCAACCACGTCATTTACCGTGCCTAACTCGGATCATCGGGTTTCGTTATCTTGTGCCAGCTCACCCGCAGCCCCGCCATGCGGGGCTTCTACGACATTCTTGTGCATCGGCTCGTCTCCCGCTCACGGGATCCAGGCTTCCTTCAGATGTTGTCTCAAAATTTTGCCCTTGCCTTTTGCTACGGTATAATCGGGATAGGGGGAGGCCTCTCGACCTCGCCCCTCCAACACCACCGGACTTGCGGGTTTCCCCGAAGGGACTTCTGTTGGTCGCGCATCCGGCGGTTCAACACGACTCACTTCGGATCGTGAAAAGCAACCCAAAGGTCAAGAACTGAAATCAAACATTGTTCTTTCAAATAAGCATTGGTAAGCGCGCCCTGACTGCCAAAAGTCTTGGCAAGACGCCATGGGCCTTTACAGCTTAAACCAACACTAATCGCCTGGCCTTTTGGCGTTCCCAGGCTGATTAGGTTTCCAATTCGTGTCCGTGGCTTGCGCCATTGTTTCAAATAGCACATACGAACTCGACGGCGAATCCAGTTATCAAGACCGGGAAGCGGCGTATAATATTTCGACAAAGCATAATACGCCATCCAACCGCGAATATAGCTCGATAGCCTTTCAAGGCGTTTCTCCATCGAAATGCCCCAGCTTCGCGCCGTTAAGCGGCTAATATTGTACTTGAACTTTTTAAGCGATTCGTCCGACCAGGTGATGCGTTTGTTCCTGAATATGAATCCAAGATATTCGCACTCCTCGGCCTTGACGATGCGGCTCTTTTCTTGGTTCACAACCAGTTTGAGTTCTTTTCCCAGATAGCGCGTCACGCTGCTCATGACTCTTTCGGCAGCGTGTTTACTCTTTACAAAGATCATAAAGTCATCAGCATATCTTACAAACTGATGGCCGCGCTTTTCCAGTTTGACAGAGTCAATCATGATCTGTTGATGAAACGGCTTCTGGACTCTATTCATGATCGCCGATTATTGCGCCTGATTAATCTATATTTAAAATCGGGCGTATTGATATGCGACGTTATACATGAGACACCGGAAGGCACTCCCCAAGGAGGCCCGCTTAGTCCGCTGCTGGCGAATATAATTCTGGACGGCTAGATCGAGAGTTAGAGCAACGAGGTCATCAGTTTGTTCGCTATGCTGATGATTGTAACATTTATGTACGGATTCAACGAGCGGCGGCGCGTGT
>JAFGEC010000627.1 GCA_016931775.1 Candidatus Zhuqueibacterota bacterium
GCCATGTCGGTAATTCGTTTCATTGCCCACATGTCGTCGATGGTCATTGCTCGCTTGGATTGAACGGGTGTACTGTGCATGACTAAATAAACCAGAATGCCGATGGATACATACTTTACGTTCATAAAAACCTCCTTGCCGGTTTGGCGGAAGATCCTGCGGTTATTTTATCCGCAATATTTTGCGGCCGCAATGTACAACCTGAAACCCGCTGTATATATTTTTAGAACATTATCCACCTGGTAATAGATTAATAATTGATACCGACGTTTTTTCTTGCTTTGTTTAAATATTCCGATGCGACCTGCCGTGCCTTGTCAGCTCCTTTTTGCATGATCTTTTTCACTTCCTGACGGTCGTTGATTAAGCTTTCCCTTTTTTCACGGTAAGGTTCAAAATATTTCCAAATCGCCTCCAAGAGCTCTTTTTTAATATCTGAGTATTTGAGACCCGGTTTTAAATACCTTTCCCGTAATAATTTTTGTTCGTCTTTGCTTAAGAACAGAGAATAGATAGCAAACAGGTTACATTTATCGGGATTCTTCGGTTCTTCAATAGGCGTAGCATCAGTAACGATAGACATAACCTTTTTCTTGAGCTCATTCTTCGGCGCAAAAATGTCAATTGTATTGCCATATGTCTTTGACATTTTTTGCCCGTCGATTCCCGGAATAACAGCCACATTTTTCGGGATGTCGGGTTGTGGTATAACAAATGTTTCGCCATAAATTTGATTAAATTTTAACGCAATGTCCCTCGTCATTTCGACATGCTGTTTTTGATCTTTCCCAACCGGTACAAGGTTGGCGCCATACATTAAAATGTCCGCAGCCATTAACACGGGATATGCAAATAATCCGTGATTCGCAGGGACACCCTTGGCTTTTTTATCTTTGTACGAGTGGCCCCTTTCCAATAATCCCATGGGTGTCACATTGGACAATATCCATGTTAATTCCGTCACCTCCGGGATGTCTGATTGGACGTAAAAATACGATTTGTCGGGATCAATGCCCAATGCCAAAAAATCACAGATAGCCTCAAATGTTTGTTTCTTTAACTTTTCCGCATCAAAGACGGATGTCAATGCATGATAATTAACAATGAAACAGAACAATTCGTGATTTTCCTGATATTCAATCATTCGTTTCATCATTGCAAAATAATTACCCAAATGAAGGGAGCCCGAGGGTTGGATTCCGGAAAGTATTCTCACAAGTTCTCCTTTGAATATTATATTCTTTTTATAAAATAATGGAATTTTTTTGTTAAATCAAGTAAAAATACTTGTCCCTTGATTTTTCCAAATCAATTTATTATCTTGTGCCGCCGTGATAGATATTCGGTATTTCTGCGGGACGGGATGATCGTGCTCCGCAAAAAAAATTTTAAGAAGCAGATATGAAGAGACCGCAGTGGAGAATAGTTCAAGTTTATATTTGTAAGTGATGATCTCTGAACATGGGATCGATCTATTGTTTCGATATTGATTTAAAAAACCTATTTTATGAATGTGGAGGCAACAGGTGAACACACGGGAATTCATTTCAATTGAAAATTTATACGGTGCTTTTAATTACAATCCGCTGAATGTTGTTATAACCAAAGGAGAAGGTGTTTGGGTTTATGACGTTGAGGACAAAAAGTATCTTGATTTTTTAAGCGCTTATTCCGCTGTTAATCAGGGACATTGTCATCCCCGGTTGCTGGAAGCGTTAAAAAAACAGGCTGAAAAAGTGACGCTGACCTCGCGGGCGTTCCGAAACGAACAATTGCCCTTGCTATGTCGTGAACTCTGCCAACTGACGGGTTATGCCCGGGTTTTACCCATGAACAGCGGTGCTGAGGCGGTTGAAACGGCGATTAAAGCGGCTCGTAAATGGGGATATACCGTAAAAGGCGTGGAAAATGGAAAAGCGGAAATTATTGTATTCGACAACAATTTTCACGGCCGTACCACCACCATTGTTGGTTTTTCATCCGAACAGAAATACCGGGAGGGATTTGAACCGTTTACGCCCGGTTTCCGGCTGGTAAACTATGGAGATGCGGATGCCGTCAAAGCCGCTGTGAATTCTAACACCGTTGCGGTAATACTGGAACCGGTACAGGGTGAAGGCGGTATCATTATCCCCCCCGCCGGTTATTTGAAACAGATTGAAGCCTTATGCCGCGACAATAATGTATTGCTCTTAGTGGATGAAATACAAACGGGATTGGGACGATGCGGAAAAATGTTCGCCTTTGAATATGAAAATGTAAGGCCGGATGTGCTTATTATCGGTAAAGCGTTGAGCGGTGGATTTTATCCTGTTTCTGCAGTACTGGCATCCGATGAGGTGCTTGGTGTTTTTAGGCCCGGCGATCACGGCAGTACGTTCGGGGGAAATCCACTGGGATGTGCCGTTGCACGAGAAGCGCTCAGAATTATCGTGGATGAAAAATTACCTGAAAAATCCGCCGAGTTGGGAAAGTATTTCATCGGTTTGCTGAAAACCTTGCAAAATCCCAAAATCAAAGAAATCCGGGGCCTGGGATTGTTTATCGGCGTTGAACTTTTACCTGAAGCAGGTGGAGCCCGGAAATACTGTGAGGCGCTGCGGGAAGAAGGATTGTTGTGTAAGGAAACCCATACACATATCATTCGATTTGCACCACCACTGGTGATAAAAAAAGAAGAACTGGATTGGGCGTTTGAACGGATAAGAAAGGTGTTGGAGTAATCGCCTCAGGGGCGATGAGGTGGATTGTCAGCAGGTACCGACAACCTGCAGTTAAAATGTAAAGTAAAAAATTTCAACTCCAGATTGACGGTACCCTATTGGCGGGAAAGCTACATTATAAGTGGCTGTAAGAATTTTATATCAAAACTCACCTTTGATCCCAAGCGTATACGTCCGCATGGGCATCAAATTACTCTCCATCGGCGCGTAATTGTATTGTAGAATGTTGTCCACACCCAGTTGCAGGGTAATGGGGTTAAAATCATAGGAAAGCCTGACATCTAAAAATTTCATCGGCACTCTTTCGTTGATGGGATACAGTTTAACCTCGCCAATCTTGGAGGCGTAACGGTAATCGACTTCTCCGCGGATTTTGCCAACTTCCAGCGATACCTTGCCCGTACCGATGACCTTGGGGCGGTAGGGAAGGGGATCGTTGTACTCCAGTTCCTTATGCTCCATTGCTGTTACGCTGAGTTGCACGCCGGGTTTAAAGATATAACCCAGCAGTCCGATTCTTGAGCTGAAATTCGTGGTGGCCTCGATACCCTGCACACGGGCACGGGGAATATTGCGGAATTGAATTTGACCGCGGATGAGGTCCAGGTGGGCTTCGATGAGCTCCGAATATTCGTTATCGAATAATGAAATGTCGATATTCCACTCGTCGGTAAAATAGTGCCGGAATCCAAAATCGTACGCCCAGCAGCTTTCAGCCTTGAGTTGAGGATTGGACTTGATTTTAAAGTTCATAATCGTCAGCTCCAGGAACCGTTCGATGATGGTTGCCGCACGGAATCCGCTGCCGGCCGATGCGCGAAAGGTTGTGGTCTGCCATGGCTGCCAGTTCACACCGATGCGGGGGCTCCACAAGTCTTCTTTGAGGCCGCCGATAAGTTGGTAGCGGTCGTAGCGGAATCCTGTGGTCACCCGTAGATTTTCCAACGGTTTCCACTCATCCTGCAGATACGGGCCGATAAAATAACCCCGGTGATCGCCGAAATATTTGGTGCTGCCGGCATCCAGTTGGTATTGAACACCACCAGTGATGGTGTGACCGAAAATGGGTATGTAATCCGCCTGAACTTCGACACCCTGGCCCACTGCAGGATTAAAATCCGCACTGGAACCGAACTGGTTGCCCATAAGCGTACGCACCACCGAGGCCCGGACGTTCACGGCAAAACGGGCGGAAAACGGAACGGATAATTTTGTGTAAAAATTGATCTGATTGGTTTGAGCGTAATTGTCCAGATTGGATTCATCCACCTCGTAAGGGTCATTCTGGCCTTTCCATTGAATGAAAAATCCACGGTCGATATAGCTGTAGGCTGTATAACCGGTCCATTTCCAGCCGTTTTTGAACCGGTAGTCCAGTTTGCCGGTGAGATTATATTTGGTAAAGTCTCCCAGTTCGGTGAATCCGGTGGAACGATATTGGCCTGCGGAAAGCCGCATGCCGAACGGGCCGAACCGTTTGGAATAACTTGCATCTTCACGCATGTAATAAAGCCGAGAGTTGGCGGTCCAATCCCATTCGTTGTAATAGGGTTTGTCGTATTTACCGCTGGTGACGGAAAACATCAACCGGCCGTCCGGTGTGGGATCTTTGGTGAGGATGTTGACCACGCCACCCAGCGCACTGGCACCCCACAGTGTGGAACCGGCGCCTTTCAGGACCTCGATCTGTTCGATGTCCAGCGGCGGCAGCATGTCCCAGTTAAACTGGCCGGTATCGCTGGCGTAAACCGGCACGCCGTCCAGCAGCAACAACACCTTGTTGCCGGCGCCGAAGGTGTAACCCGTGGAGCCGCGGATATTGATCTGGTCTCCGATAAACAGTATACCCGGCGCCGTTTCCAGTGCATCGATAATGGTGGTGGAATTACGGCGTTCGATTTCACGGGACGTGACCACGGAAATGGACACCGGGGCCTGGTCCAGCCGCTGCTTGGTTTTACCGCCCATAACGACGATGGGATCGAACTCGATAGTGGTTTCACTGAGC
>JAFGEC010000008.1 GCA_016931775.1 Candidatus Zhuqueibacterota bacterium
GCCACCGGTCAGCAAAAAGTGGAACTGTTTCCTGAATCCGAAACCGAATTTTTTCTCAAGGTTGCCAATGCACAGGTTACATTTGAACTGGATGAAAAGGGAGCGGTCACCGGTTTGATATTACATCAAGGTGGTCAGGATATCAGGGCGGAGCGGGTGCCGTGAGAAGTGTTTGAATATTAACGAATCGATCACTCATGAGGCGTTAATTTTATTTAATTTTGAGCATCTTGGCGATTTTTGTGTATTCACCGGCCTGCATGATATACAGATAGATACCGCTTGCCACCTCATAACCATTTCGATCCCGGCCATCCCAACGAACACGGTAAAATCCAGGTTGTTTAAATGCATTCACCAGTGTCCGGACTTCAACTCCCAGCAAATTGTAGATCCTTATCGTGGTAAAAACACCAGCCGCAATGGAATATCTTATCTCGGTCTCGGGATTAAAGGGATTCGGAAAATTCGGTAAAAGATCGAATGATGTTATTTTATGCTTACCAATTTGTGGCTCAACAGACGTTACATACTGCATCACCTTGTCGGAAGGGAAACTTTCCCCAGTTTCATAAACAGCAGTTACTTGATAGTTCCACAGATTCAAAGGGGGAGAGTCGGTGTATGTCAACTCACCTGCAGGCACGGTGCCGATCCTCTCACCCCTTATGGCCGGATCCGGTTCAATTGATCGATAAATGTTATAACCGGTCGTGGTGACAGATTGGCTATTTTGGGATGCGTTTGCCAATCTTGTAGCTGCTATGCCTATTGGATCGGGATCCGGAGTGCTTTTTGCCAGCGGTGCTTCCCAAGTAAGTATGACATTGTTTTCGTTCAATCTTGCGGTCAAATTGACAGGTGGCTTAAGGGGTTCTCCGCCACTGATGTTTAAAGCACCGTTTTTACATTCTACCGCAATCTGCTGGTAGAGCGTGTCGGCCAATTCAACTTTTTCGAGCGTCAATGGGATCTGTTTCGCTTGAGCAGTCGGGGATGCGGTGAACAGGATTTGCGCGATCTCGCCGGCTGCCGCCGGGAGAAAGGCTCCTTCACAGTCGAACAAAGCAACGATCAGCCTGCCGTCATTCGGAACGGAAAAGTCCGAGCCGCTCCAAAGCTCCATTCCGTTTAAAGGCAGAATACCGGATGGTGTCAGGATTTCGGGATCGAAATTCAATTCGAAAAGAATTCCCGCTACCGGGCAAGCACAATCCAGCGAAATGGAAACAGGATTATGGATACTTCCAGCAATGGTGGATGCGGCGTCGGCGGATAATGTGGCCTGCCGGCCGATAACATTTCCGGATAGAAAAGCCAACAGGATAAGGCAAGAAAGCTGTATATTCAGCCACACGGTATTATACCGAGTATTCATTATGGTTTTTTTCATGATTATTCCTTCGTCATTTGTCAGAATATTTACATAAATGCAGGATAATTAAATCAAATTGTCATCACGTATTCCGATCGCAGTGATCTTTTTATCAATAAATATTGTGTAATGGGTCGTCACTTTTGATCTCTCCCATCGAGGTCCTTTGGCGAAATTCTATTCCACAACTTGATTTCCAAATCGCTCGCACTGTCACAACGGATCCGCTCGAACTTGTCAAACCAATCTGGCACACCCATATACATATAGATTTTTTCGACGTGATCACAAACTGCTGGTCCGTGTACGATCCAATATTTTTTGCCATATTGATCAACATGCCACATGATATCGTTGCCTTTTTTGCCTTTTATAAAAGCTTCGTATTTGGCATCTTCCGCGTAATCGTACTTTTTTGTCCTTCGAGCATAGAAATCAGTTATTGTCAAGGTTTTGGGATCGACTTCCACACGGAGGGAATCTTTCGTCTGCTCATAATCATTCCACTTGTAGACACCGGTATATAATCCGTTTTCGAACCGGACAGGTGCCTCCCATTTAAGGAATGTACTCGCCCATTTGGGCTGGTTTTTACGAGCATCATCCGAATAAGTATAATAAGCTTCAGCTTGAAGAACAATCTCACAATAATTGATTTTATATAATCCTTCTCCTTCAAAAGCCACTTTTTGATTTTCGTCCACACGGATGAAAACTTTTGTCGGACCATATTTGTATTCGGCGGCGATCCTTGCTTCAATTATATGAGTAGCGCTTGGATCGTCAACTGTTTTTATCACTTTGACCGGAGCCCGAGGTATGTCGTCAGGGAATTGTACCTCGGTATTGCTGATGTTGGCGTCGAAATGCGGCACATTGATCTGAATGGAAACGATATCGCCGATTTTAGTTCCATCCGAATTAATATCCACAACTGTGGGAATGATAAAGTCGTTGAGAGAAGAAAAGCTAACCAATGTATCGTTCTGATTCGTATAAAACAATGTAATTGGGCCTGACTCCGCACCATTTGGTATTTTCAATTTGAGCCGGTGATTTTCGACTGTTTCCGGTTTGATCTGAACATGACGTGTCTTTGAATTAAAATCAACGAGTAAATCGTCCTTTAGCGGGGTGAAATCCTCGTTGGGAAAATCAAAAGCGATTTCCACATCATCACCAGCCGTCCCTATAGGATAGATCACGTTTCCGACAGTCAGCTTTCTGTTCGTACCATCTTTTGGCGAAACCACCTCTTCTACACGCGGGATACGTATCTGAAACACATAATCATCAAAAAAACAAACTCCTGTCGCAGACAGCCCGTTTTTCATCCTGTCGACCACGAGCGGCATTTCGAAAAATGGCTTGACCGTACTGTTTTGTCCGGCCTTTCGTAACTGTAGTTTTTTTATTTTTTTCGTCCCTGAAAGGATTTCATCCGTCGTAACACTGAAATGACAGCAAAACTCGGATATTACATGCTCCACATAGGGTGCCGGGGTCATCAGGTTCACGGGATCATTAGATGGGGGTTCCGGATATCGAGGCGGTGGGACACGTTTAAAGAGTGACAGGGCTTCAAACGGCATGGACTTGTTGCCAGTATCGGATAAGGGCTTGTCATTAACAAATATTTGAGCGGAACCAAAGCTGTCGATATAAAGCCTCCTCTGCTCGTCTGTCGATGCAACAACCGATGCCCGCACATCGAATCCATACCACTCGGGTTTATCGATTGTAGAGGCCAGGCCGCCGTTTGCCGTAGCGAGAAGTGCCTTCCACACATTAATACGGCCGTTTCCAAAAGTCGGATCATATTCAGGGGGGCTTAAATCGTCGGCCGTCTGTTCGATTATTTTTACAATCGTCTTTGGATTCAGATGAAAAGAACGCCGGCGTGAGAGAACCTCATCGACAAAGATCATTTCCGCGGCCAGACCGGAAACCAGCGGCGCCGAGAGAGAAGTGCCGTCTGATGAATAGGGATCATAATCCCGGTCCAAAACAGTATGATCGAACATGGCATTGGCACATACACTGACATTGGTACCAAAGTTGGTATCTCTCCATTTTCTCTCGTACAAACCGATCACGCCTCTGTCGAATATGTCCTTTTTTTCCGTACCTGAGACGACCATCAACAGATTGTAAGGACTCCACGACCATTTGGGATATTTCGGAGCTTCACTCCGGGGAAAATCAAGATATGTGTCGGATTTCGTATTGCCGGCCGGACAGACCACTATTTTACCGCCGGCAACAGCCTCGTAAATCTCCCCTGTTGCAACAGAGCCAAAAGATATCCTGGAAAAAGCCCTTCCCAGCGAAGATTGTCTGGGATTGTAACTGCTTGTACTTAAATTGATAACCCTGACATTCGGATCACTGAGTGCGATTTCAAGGCCCCCGGCAAGAATAACCGGATAACTCTTTCCTATCTCATTATTGATTTTGATCGGTCTGATTTTCACATGCTTCCCGATACCGAGACATGTTTTTTGCCCTGATCCTGCGGCGAGTGCCGCGACCTGTGTCCCGTGATGACTCCAACTGTCGGGAATGTGAGAGATGTCTGTAACGGAAGGGTAGATATACGCATCGATGATACCGACATTTACCGGATCGACGATTCGCGATTTGAGGTCGGGAGGTTCATCGTTGCTTTCACCATTCCCCAATCCTGAGTCCAGAATCCCTATACGCACATCCGGCAGATCGGCTGTTCCGTGCATGTCGAGTATTTTTTCAACCAGCCGATGACCGGGGAAGGTGTACATGGCATAATGATGGGCGTTCCCTTCCGTCGATATATAATCGAAAATTCCTTTTTCTTTATTGTATTCCTTCAATAGGAATTCCGGATAACTCTCGGAGCTGACGGTCTCGGTTGACAGTTCGAGTGAGGGAGAAGCAGCCTCTAGTTCCGGTTTGTCAGAAAGATCCTGTACAACGTTAAACGGATCACGGCCATCGACGATCCGTGCCTGAATTTTCCTGGTTCGGAAAATCATGCCCACCTGTGTGAGATTATGGGATTTGAGAAATGACGAAATATTATCCATGGATATATCATCTTTAAAATCGAGAAAAACCTCGTTGCGCACATATCTCACCCCTTCACGGTTTTCGACGACATCTTGAGGATCGGGTGCAGCCGCCTGAATAACGATGACATTGAGAAGCACCGCGTTGCTGCTCACCTCACCGACTTTGACCGTCAAAAGACCGGGAAATGCATCAACCGGAACATTTAAAGCAATTCTGCCGTCCGACCATGCCAAAATGTCGCTGTCACTGACAATCAAATTTCCTATTTTTATCGTGCTGCTTGCTTTTACCGATCCAAATCGTTTTCCGTCGATTGTTATTCTCTGGCCCCACAATGCTGATGAAGGAGAAATTTTTTCGATGTATGGTGCGGTTCCCGAGAGCTGCACCTCGAATCGATAACCATTGCTTCTTCTATTACCGATTCGAACAACGATGGGCCCGGAGGACGCTCCTGCTGGTACGACAGCCAGAAGCTGCACCGGTGTCGATTCGAAAACATGCGCCGGAACGCCGTTAAACGTTGTGAGGTTATTTTCGGCTGTCTCGCTGAATCCCGCTCCGTTGATAGTCACTTGAACGCCTTCGGTACCCGTTGTCGGCTCGATTCCAAAAATAGTTGGAGGCTGCAACGCCTTCAGCAATAAAATTTTACGCAACTCTTCGATGTCAGTCCTATCGATACGGCCGTCGGAATCGATATCACCGGCAAATAAACCCGTACCGTTGGGATCGGCCAATCGGTTTAGCATGAGATCACGTGCCATAATCAGGTCGATAATCCCAATCTCGCCGTTACCGTCGACATCCCCTTTTGATCCGGGAACGACGGGGATCGACGATTTCGTATCCCTGTTTTCCAGGATTTCATTCGAAAAGAGACCGGTGTTTACTGGTATTAAAACGAACAGTAAATTACTGCACAAAAAAATTATTATTATTCGAAGGTAATGATCCCTCTTTTTGACGTGAATCTCGTCCGGAGGATAAATTCTATCCATCACGTTCCCCTTCTCATAAAATATTGTATTAATTCATTTCATAAAATGAATGGATATGAAATGATAAATACTTCCAAGTTCAGGATTTATTGATCACGACTCCTGAATTATTTTTTCAGCTATTCTGAAATGTCATATTCAGAGATTTTTCCGGTATGAAATCAGCCAAAAAGAGAAATGAGAGGTGAATCCATTTTGTTTGTCATCGAATATTACAAATTTATTGGTTCTATGTCAAGTGGGATTAAAAATTATTCATTTAAATAAAACTATTTTACACTTATTCCGGATGCCTGAAGGACAGTTATCGGATCAGGCAACAGGTCTGCAAAACCATGATCTGAAAGCATATACAATCCTATGAACACATTCCTACCCAATTGCCTTCCTCCCGCCTTCCTACAATGCGCTTTTCTCCAGAATTTGGATTTGTAAACCTCAAAGACTGAATCCCGAAGTTATTGATTTAAAAAGTGCTGTGGGCGGGAATCGAACCCGCATGGAGCAAGCTCCGCTGGATTTTGAGTCCAACGGTAAGACGGATAAGTGTAATAAAAACAAGAAAACTGGCAAGTGATGTTTTGTTTTGCAAAGTGGATGTTTTGTAACATGTTATACATAGTTGTTCATAATTGTACGCACCATCATATGCCATCTATATGCCACCTGCCTGAAAAATTTTATCCATTCATGGAAACCATATGTCCCATATGGCCGTTCCTGTTTATATTTTGTGCAGATATCCCATGACGGTATTCGGATCCGCCTGGTGCCGGCAGACAATGGCACAGCCTGCCCCGTCACTGACCGGACTGTATGAGAACTGCTGAAAATCGTTTTTTTTTGACCTTTATCACAATATTTTTTTTTTTTTTTGACTTTTGTAAATCTAATTATTACAATTAAATAAGCAAAGCTGCAAAAAGTGGGAAATGCAAGTTGTTGGTAATTTTAGTTGAAACTATTCTTTTCGAAATTGACAATGCAGCAAAGTAAATAATCGTACGAAATCTCTGCTAATGAGATGTCGTAAAGTTTCATGTACTGATCTATTAATAAGGTGGGCCATTTTTTTATTGCATAACACAAATCCAAGAATATGAAAATGTAATTCGATCTCAATCTGGAATAATATTTCAAAAACCCAGTATCTACTCACAAACGTCCGTCTTGACAGCTAAAAGAAGACCCTTTCGCTATTCTATCTTCGTTAAATAGAGAAGTTTATGTATATTTTTACGAGCGGTGTACCTCCTTAAAATGTGCACTTGTAGATATTATGTTGTCAAGATCATTTGGCAAATTTATTTTTTTAAATTATGCAGGAGAAGCTCAATGAGAAAATTATTTTTTTTGTTTTGTGCTTTGTCGGTTATGTTTTTTGACTTGTCTAATGCACAAACTATCGATGCATCCGAATATTTTCCGTTGCAAATTGGGAATACGTGGACATATAACTTTTATTACAATATTGACTTGTATCATCATCAATGGACAGTTACTATTATTGATACGATGAGTCGTAACGGAGATACGTGGTATTTATTTGATAATTTTTTTTCAGCATTTGGTATAAGAGATTCACTGCTTTTTAGAATTGAGAATAACAAAGTTTATCATTTCTTCAGTGGCAAAAATGAAATTTGGTTCGATTTTGACGCTATGGAAAATGATATTTGGAAAATTTCTTCGCCAATGTCTCCTCCTTTGGACAAACCGATCGATATTACATTTAGTAAAAAAAATTATGATTATTTAGGTTATTATAATTGCTGCTATTTCTTTTTTGAAACATACATTGATGATGCTGGTTGCGGTATTCTCCTGGTTCCGAATCGTGGATGTGTATATGTAGACAGAATTTCGGTTGCGCCGGGGAGGTATATTTTCTCCCATGGGATAATAAATGGAATACAATATGCCGATTCGTCTACATCTGTCGAACTGCGAGGGGCTTCGTATACGACTCAAAGTAACCATCTATCAGTATATCCAAATCCATTTAATTCTTCCATAAAAATTCAAATTGATACGTACCTGGCCCAGGAAACAGGATACAAAAAACTATTCATCTATGATAGAACCGGACGAAAAATCAGGACACTTGATATCTCTTCACAACCAACAGCACCAATTACGTGGTATGGAGAAAACGACCAAGGCATTATTGTCGCATCCGGTCTCTATATTGTATCATTATTTTCTAATCAACATTTTTACAGTAGAAAGATTTTGTTTCTCAAGTGACAACTCAAGAAAAAGGGATTAATCATGAAAAAAAAATATTTTATATTATGTGTAATTTTTTTAATTAATTTAAGTTATGCTGGTGTCGTTGAAATAGAAACGTATTCAGAACAAAGCTTAAAATGTTCTCTCGGTAATCTTGATGATATTAATACAGCACGAACCGCAATAGAGAATTATCTAGGAGCCTGTCGGACTTGTATCGTAAGTATCTGTTTTTTCTACACCATTGATTTCGAGGTTAATTTTTTAAATGCATAAAAATCA
>JAFGEC010000093.1 GCA_016931775.1 Candidatus Zhuqueibacterota bacterium
CTGCCGGACTTCTTAACCCCTGATGCCAGTCCAACCGCCTCAAAACCCTTCGGTGCCGTGATAGTATTATTCGCCATCTTATTGCCTTTCATATTATCTGATTCGGCAAGTAAGAATAAACGAAACTATCGAATAATAAAAGTGTTTTATCCAGGCAATGTTTAGTGGAAAAGCATATCCGGCCCGAACATTTTTTTATCCTCGCCAGGTGCCTTATAATAAACCTCTAAACCGTGACCTCCCTGTCCCTGGGCGTAGGCGATCTTTATGGGGTGCAGGCCTGCCTTTAAAGCGATCTGCCCTGACCGCTCGGTCATTCCCTGCGCATAATCGTTAAATACGATCTGCGTATCACCGATAAACAGCGTACTGCCATCGTCCGATCTTGTATAAAAAGTGTATATGCCGTCTATGGGAGCTTTTATAAAACCGGAAAAACGCAATCCGAAATATTCTTCCCGGCTGCTTAAGTCCGTATTTATCTTATCGGTAACGCCGCTGAACTTCGGCTTTAAGCCGGCCAAACCAGTAGTAACTGAGCCGCTCTTCCCGTCATCCTCAATATATTCGTATTCAAGACCCTTCTGCAAACTGCCGGCTTTCACTGGTTCTTGTAACGATACTTTTCTAAACTTAAGCTGATTTGTAGAACTGCCGGACCCATCGGGCCAGAAGGTCTTTGCCTTTATGGTAGTACTTTTTTTAATAATGATCGGGTCGGTATAAACTTTCGAAGAACTTGTAGGCTCGCTTGAATCAGTAGTAAAGCGGATCTTACCATGCTTGCTGTTATCAATTATTTCAATTTTAGCTATATCAAGAAAGATATCGCTTTCGGCTCTTATTATGGGGGCAAAAAATCCATCATTGATCTTTTTGACCTGCTCCGGATCCATCTTCAGAACCCTGCGGTCATAGGTCAAAAGGCCGTTGACCTCGATCTCGACATCGGTTGTCTGCGTGTAAACAGCGGCAGAAAGCCCGTCATCGATCATTGGGTATAGTTTTTCGATGAGGTCGCTGTAGGCCTCTGTAAGCTTGTCGGCATCTTCAAAGCTTCGATATCCCCAGTTTGCTTTGTCCTGCCAGGTGTGGTCGGCAACCGGGAGGCCCAAACCGCCAAATTCTCCGAGAACTATTGCCCTGCCCTGTTCCGGGGGGGGCATCCCGGGGCCAGGATATACATGTATGTCGTGCATGTCGCCAACACGACGATCCGCCCAGCCGCTGACGCTGTTTACGAGCCTCGACGGGTCGAGTTGTTTTACCATTGCGCTTACTTCATCGGTCTCAAACTGCCCCCAGCCCTCGTTAAAGGGAACCCATATAACGATACTCGGATGGTTGGCACATTGATCGATCATCTCTATCAGTTCGGTCAAAAACTGCCCTGAAGAGTCCGGCGTACGCGTAATATCCGGGTCGTTGCTGCCGATATGCCTATCGCCGCTCGGCATGTCCTGCCATACCAGGAGTCCAAGTTTGTCCGCCCAGTAATACCATCGGTCCGGCTCGACCTTAACGTGCTTGCGGGCCATATTAAAACCGTATTTTTTTGTGATCTCTATATCGTACTTTAAAGCCTCATCGGTTGGTGCGGTATATAAGCCGTCCGGCCACCAGCCCTGATCCAGTAACCCCAATTGAAACAAGAACTTATCGTTGAGCATGATGCGGACAAGGCTGTTTTTATCGCGGCCGAGGGATATCTTCCGCATTCCGAAATAGCTGGAGATTTTGTCGATCTGTTTGCCTTTTTCGTCCTTTAAAACGATCTCCAGGTCATAAAGGAACGGAGAATCCGGCGACCAAAGTTTGGGCTTATCGATAGGTACCGAAAGCCATTTTCCGACGAGTCCGGTTTTTTTGCCGGCAGTGGACCAGCCGTCCTTTGCCGTGGCTAAAATTGTGCAAGTTCTTTGGCGGCCGGAGGTTTCAACGGCGATATTGACACTGCCGGTGTCGATATCGGGAACAACAGCAATGGATTTAATGTATGTTTGGGGGACCGATTCCAGCCAGACCGTCTGCCAGATGCCGGTAACGGAAGTATACCATATTGCGTGGGGATTATTCACCTGCTTGCCGCGGGGCTGGGTATGATCGTCAGTAGGATCCCAAACCCTTATAACAAGCTGCTGATGCGGTTTTTTTGGGTTTAAGGCTTCTGTTATATCGAATGTAAAAGCGTCGTAGCCGCCCTTGTGAGAACCTAATTCCATTCCGTTTACAAATACGGCGGCCTCCCAGTCAACGGCGCCAAAATGCAGCAAAGTGCGGTTTTTCAGCCAGTTTTTAGGTATATCAAAGGTTGTGGAGTACCATAACGCGTTGTCTTTGCCGACGGATTTTTTGACGCCGGAGAGTGCGGACTCGATGGCGAATGGGACGAGTATGCGGCCGTCGTAGGTTGCCGGAGCGGAATCGTCTTTGTTGACTATTGCATAACTCCATAGGCCGTTAAGGTTTATCCAATCCCTGCGGACCATTTGCGGGCGCGGGTATTCGGGGAGGACGCTGGAAGGATCGACATCTTTGGCCCATGGGGTCATGATTTTGCCGGGGACGGGTTTGTAGTCATCGGCAAAACAACAACAGCCAAAAACCATTAGTAATACAGCAGTTACGTGCAACTTCATTTTAACTCCTTTCATTAAAAATTAGTTAATGGCCGGAGGTTAGATACCATAAAACGGCGGGGTTGTCAATAAGTGCTGACACCGTTTTACACCGGTTCGTAAGTTGTTTAAGCCAAGCAAGTTATAAATTGGGCTTAGGATGTGGGTCGTGGATCGGTTACGAATACCCAGGGCATAAATGGCGGAATCGCTGTGCGATGGCGGATTTGATAATTAGGATCAATACCGGTTGGGTTGGAGCGATAGATAAGTATAGAAAAAATAAGGGTTTAGGGCGGTGAAAAAAGGGTTTCTCTTTGTTGTACGGTGGCCCTCGTCCCGCCTGGACCATCTTAAAAAATCGAATTATATTGGCTGAAAAATTCATTTCAAACCCCCATTTCTACAACTGTATTATACCATAAAAGCAAGGAAACTCCAAACAGGGTGCAAGCGCATTCGGCCGTAAATGCATAGGTCCTATATGGTTAGGCCGGGGCGTGAGCGAGGGGTGTTTTATTGGGACACAAAGCTAAAAAATAATAATTTTAAATTCTAAATTCTAAGCTCTAATTTCTAAACAATATCAAAATTCAAAACCCTAATTTCCAAACATAAAGATGGTGAGTGTACAGTCGTTCTATTTTACCTAAGCTGCCTAAGCTGACAATGAATAGTGAATAATTAATAATGAATAACTGTGGAATCCGTCTTTGACGGATAGCAGTTTTATGGCTTTAAACAGGGTTTTTGGTTTTTAAAATGTTTGAAAATCGGGGTTTTTGGGGGTGAAAATGCTGTTTTTTGCAATTTTTTGCATTTTTTTGCAATTTTTGGATTTTTAGGCACTTTTTTGGCAAAACTTATGCTGTTTTTAAAACAAGTTGGGTGTTTTTTAACAAAAGTTATATGAAGAGTATATAGTATTTAGCATTTAGTATATAGTTAAAGGCAGGCGGCCGATACCGGCCAGTTTTTTGATCCACAGATTCCTCTGATTTTCACAGATTTATAAACATCGCAAATGATCCTGCGATCATGTAACAGGCCGGGAAAAAGCCCTGCTCGATACGAGCATCTGTGCGGGCTTTGTTTCTCACCCTGACAGACCTAATGGTCCTGTTTGCGAAGTTTACTTAATGCTCCTAAAGATATATTATAGAAGGATGACACAGATATTAGCAGTTGAGAAAATTGTGTTTTAAGGTTAGGATTAAAAGGCAATGAACAATGAAAAGATAGTGTTTAGTATTTAGTATATAGTATTTAGTGAGCCGCCACCACCACCACCTAGGGTGCAAGCTGTGGTGCAAGCTAAGGCGTAAACTTTGGCGATGATGTTTTATTTTAAAAGAGGAATTGTGTTTTTGTTTAAGCAAATTATATAAGCGGAGCGGAAATGGCTAACGATGCAATCAGCAGCTATATCAAAGAAATAAACAAGGCGTATCAAAGGGGAGATGCAACGGAACATACACACCGACCAGCATTGAAAACTCTTATAGAATCGTTAGGTAAGAAAATAACAGCAACCAATGAACCCAAAGCGTTAACGGATTGTGGCAAGCCCGACATGAAAGTGTCACGAGAAATTCGCAAGTTAAATCAAACCATAGGCTATATAGAAGCAAAAGACATAGGGGAAAACTTAACAAAGATATTAAAAACCGAGCAGATAAAGAAGAGGTATCTGCCAAGTCTGCATAACTTTATATTGACCGATTATATAGAGTTCCGCTGGTATGTTGGCAGTGAACATCGTATGACAGTGAAACTTGCTGATGAAACAGGCGGGAAGTTTAGATTGTTAATGACAGGCGAAGAAGAATTTTTAGAACTTATCCGGCAGTTTTTTGACCAAGAGCCAGTAAAGATAAAGAGTGCTAAAGAACTTGCAGATAAAATGGCGGGGATGGCAAAACTTTTGCGGGATATTGTAAAGCAAACATTCGAACAGGAAGGCGAAAAAGGTTCACTGCACGGGCAGTATGAAGCATTTAAAAAAGTCCTTCTGCATGATTTGGAAGAAGATCAATTCGCAGATATCTATGCACAGACGATATGTTATGGGCTGTTTGCAGCAAGGTGCTATATAAATGACAGAGCCGTATGGGGGAAGGATAAACATGCAGCATTTCACGGGGTGGACGGCAAAGCAAAAGAACTTACAAGAGAAAATGCTGCATATCTTTTGCCGAAGACGAATCCATTTTTGAGAAATATTTTTGGCGATATTGCAGGGCCCAGACTTGATGAAAGAATTGCGTGGCTGGTGGATGATTTAATCTCATTATTACGTAATACTAATATGGGGGATGTGCTAAAAGGGTTTGGCAGAAAAACAAAACGACAAGATCCGGTAATACATTTTTACGAAACATTTCTTGGGGAATATGACGCAAAATTGAAAAAAAGCAGAGGTGTTTATTATACGCCTGAGCCGGTAGTAAGCTATATAGTAAGAAGTGTGGACTGGATATTAAAAGAGAAGTTCGGACTTAAGAAGGGGCTTGCCGATAACTCAAAGATAAAAATAAAAGTTGGAAAAGAAAAAGAAAGGAAAGAAAAAGAGTTTCATAGATGTTTGATACTTGACCCCGCGGCGGGGACGGGGACGTTTATATATGAAGTGATAAAACAAATCAATAAAAACATGTTACATCAAAAAGGAGCATGGTCAGAGTATATAAAGAAACATCTGTTACCGAGAATATTCGGGTTTGAAATTATGATGGCACCATACGCAGTGTGTCATATGAAATTAGGACTGGAACTGGCAGACAGCGGCTATGACTTTAAAGGAGATGACAGATTAGGGGTGTATTTAACAAATACGCTGGAAGAGGCAGAGGATATAACAGGATTTCTTGGTTTTGCAAGAGATCTAGCAGAAGAAGCACAAGCGGCAAATGAAGTGAAAAGAGATATGCCAATAATGGTGGTATTAGGGAATCCGCCATATTCAGCAAATTCCGTTAACAAGGGAGAATGGATATGTGATTTAGTAAGAGAATCATATTATCCAAACGATGAAATAAAAGAAAAGAACCCAAAGCTTTTGTTAGATGATTATGTAAAATTTATAAGATATGGACAGCATAGGATTGAACAAACAGGTTCAGGGATATTAGCATTTATAACCAACCATGGCTACCTGGATAATCCGACATTTAGAGGAATGCGTCAACAGTTGATGGAAACATTTACTGAAATATACGTTCTTGATTTACATGGTAATACTAAGAAAAAAGAAGTATGCCCGGATGGATCTCCTGATAAAAATGTATTCGATATTCAACAAGGTGTAAGTATTGGGATATTCGTTAAGGATCCCGATAGGAAAACAAAAGCTAAAGTTTATCACTTTGAAATCTGGGGAGAAAGAAACGAAAAATATAACTGGCTTCATGAGAATTATATAAAAACAACAAACTGGAAAGAGGTCGTACCTCAAAAAGCATTTTTCTTGTTTAATACTTATGACTATTCTCTCAAGGCAGATTACGATAATGCCTTTGCAGTAAGCAATATATTTCCAATAAATTCTTCAGGGATAAAGACTCATCGAGATACTTTTGTAATTGATTTTGATGAAGAAGCCTTATGTCAGAGGATTAATGATTTTTGTAATTTTCGTAAGTCTAATGATGAAATCGAAGAAGCCTATGGACTAAAAAATACGTCCAATTGGAACATGACAGCCAAAAGACAAAAATTAGCAAGCTTGAAAGACTGGAAATTTCCTGTCACATCATTATTATATCGCCCATTTGACAAGAGAGCTTATTATCATCATGATGCGATTGTAGAAAGATCGAGAACCGATGTTATGGGGCATTTATTTAAAAAGAAAAATATTGCACTTGTAACAACTAGAATTATTACGAGCTTAGATTTTTGTCATGCAATTTGTACAAATACTCTTATAGAAATGAAGACAGCTTCTCACGACAGAGGTACATATATATTTCCTGTTTACCTTTATCCTGAGGGAGACGAATTGTATACGGATGTAGGAGTTAATTGGTCAGCAGGCGAAGACGGAAGGGTTCCGAATCTGGATAAAAAATTTGTGGAAGAGTTTACAGGGAAATTGAAATTAAAGTTTGTAAGTGACGGAAAGGGGGACTTGAAGAAGACATTCGGGCCGGAAGATATATTCAATTATATATATGCAGTGTTCCACTCGCCAAGTTATAGAAAGAGGTATGCGGAGTTTTTGAAGATTGATTTTCCGAGAGTGCCGCTGACAGGTAATAAAAAGATGTTTTTGGAACTATGCAAAGCGGGGCAAAGCCTTGTCGAACTGCACCTGATGGAATCAGAGGCGTTAGAAGATAACAATAAGTATCCGGAGTTTAATGTAGAAGGTGATAACGAGGTAGAAAAAGGCTATCCAAAGTATGCGGATCAGAGCAAGGAGATAAAAAGGCCGAGAGTTTATATAAATGACAAGCAGTATTTTGAAGGGGTTAAGCCGGAAGTGTGGGAGTTTCATATAGGCGGATACCAAGTATGCGAAAAGTGGCTAAAAGACAGACGAGAGAGAAAACTATCGTTTGACGATATAGAACATTATCAAAAAATAACGGTTGCTCTTGATATGACGATCAAGGCAATGGGTAAAGTTGATGAGATAATCGAAAGTCATGGTGGGTGGCCGATAAAATAAGTTAGAAAAAGATCGGATCCCGATAGATTCCCGGCGCGCCGGGACGCAAGCGCGGGAATTTTCCTTATTAAATAGACCCATTCGACTGCGCTCAGGGTGACGAAATAGGAAATAAATATTTCCGTGCATTACGATCTGCGGGGGTTATAATTTGTCGGACAACACCTTACCTTGGGCATGAATTTAAGGTGATAAATATTTGATTCGTGGATCATGAATCGTGATTCGTGACTCGTTGGTCGTGGGTCGTGAATCGTGGATCGTTGGTCGTTGATCGGGACTCGTGGACGAGTCAAAAGCAGTGGATAGTATTTGGTATTTAGTGAGTCGCCGGCGGCGGTTTTTGAAGCAGCCTGGAACCGACTACGCCGGGTTTAACAGTAGATCCGTTCGGCTCCACTTTGTTTCCCCATTCGACTAC
>JAFGEC010000628.1 GCA_016931775.1 Candidatus Zhuqueibacterota bacterium
AGAAAAACGGATCCGGTATCTGCTGAAAAAATAGAGCAATTTTTAGGCAATTTTTCTCCACATTTCATTTTAAACATGGTTCACTCAGCAGATGAAATTAAAGAGGGTGATACTTTGAAAACAGCGGCGCGTGAATTACTTGGCATTGAAATCGATTATATCGGCTTTGTTGAATATGATGACAGCGTCAGAAATTCCGTAAAAGCATTAAAGCCATTTATTCTTAGTGATCCAAAATCTAGAGCATCGAAAAGTTTAGCAAGGCTAATATCCGTTGGACTTTTAGGGCGAAAGGGATGGAGTGGTTTCAAGGAAAAACGCAAAGTACTCCGTAATATCACATCTGAAGCTGCAAATTATCCTCATACCGATTTGAAGGAAAACAGTACAATATGTTCTGTTCAGTGTTTTTATTGGGGTGATTGCGAATATCAGAATGGTGGGTATCCATGTCCTATCCGGCATCTTGATCCAATATTTAGACGATAAAAATAAGTTTTTTTAAAAAAAGGTGAGCGATTGTTCACCTTTTTTATTATATTGTTGTTAATAGAAAATAATGAATGACTTGTTAAAGTTTATGTCTTTGTGGTCAATAAAATTCCCTATTAATTCAAATATTAAAAAATCACTTAATCCGGCGAAAACGTTGGCTTTGAGTTTTTTCATTCTTATTTGTTTAGGCACGGTTCTGCTTATTTTACCGAGTAGTGCAAAATCCGGCAAAATTCCTTTTCTCGATGCTTTGTTTACTGCAACTTCAGCTTCGTGTGTGACAGGACTAGTTGTCGTTGATACAGGCACATATTGGACCATGTGGGGTCAGTTTGTGATCCTATTTTGTATCCAAATCGGAGGATTGGGTATAATGACTTTTTCGTCGTTTTTTGCTTATATTCTTGCAAAACGACTCAGTATTCGATCGCGGGATATTTTAGAACAGAGTATGGGGGGACAACGGTTTGAAAATCCCGGCAGACTTTTACTGGCTATAATTTTTTTTTCGTTTTGTGCGGAAATTATTGGCGGCGTTATTCTGTCAATACGGTTTTGGGGTGATTATCCATTACGACAGGCGTTTTTTCTCGGCTTTTTTCACTCCATTTCAGCCTTTTGCAATGCAGGCTTTTCACCTTTTTCCAATAGTCTTGTGAATTATCAAACTGATCTTGTCGTCAATCTTACAATTATGGTTTTAATAGTTTTAGGGGGAATCGGATTTTGGGTACTTTTTGATTTGAAAAACATTTTTAAAAAAAAACGTCTCGTTTTGCATTCAAGAATTGTCCTGATGACTTCTGCTCTTCTTATATTGACCGGATTTTTTTTATTTCTTTTATTGGAATGGAATAATTCGCTGGCCGATATGTCTCCCGGCGATAAAGTGATATCTTCTTTTTTTCAATCAGTGACAGCTAGAACAGCTGGATTTAATTCCGTTAATTTTGACCATCTTACAAATAGCACGATTCTTTTTTTAATGTTACTTATGTTTATTGGCGCATCTCCCGGCTCATGTGGTGGTGGGATTAAGACGACGACTTTTGCGGCCATGACAGCTTTCATTATTTCTAAAATTCGTGACAGACAACAGGTATGTGTTTTCAATAGAGGAGTGCCTGAGTCTGTTATCTCAAAAAGCATTGGTATCACTTTTTCAGTTCTTTTTCTTGTTTTTACTTCCTGTTTAATATTATTAAAAAGCGAACAGACCTTTTTATTTCTCCAGACGGATGCAATCAAAAAGATAGTTTTCGAGGTAGTATCGGCAATTGGCACGGTTGGATTAAGTCTTGGCATTACTCCTGAAATGTCACAAATCGGCAAGGTTGTGGTTATATTGTTGATGTATATTGGTCGTATCGGCCCATTGACTCTGGCAGTGGCCTTGGCACAAAGTTGTACCAAAGAATATCGCGTGGCTGAGGAGAATTTTTGGGTTGGATAGAAGATAAGTAAACAGAATAACTTATAGTGTTAAAGTGTTAATGAATTTAAAGCCTGTTGTCAATTAGGGAAAAAGAATGAGATCTTTTACAATAATTGGTCTTTCAACCTTTGGATATTTCTTGGCAAAATATCTTGCTGCGAATGGTCATACAATAATGGTCATTGACAGAGATGAAGAAAAAATAGATAAAATTAAATCATTTGTTTACAAAGCCATTATTGCTGACGCAACTGACAAATCGACACTCAGCGGCATCGGATTGACAGAAATGGACGCTGTAATTGTAAGTCTGGGAGATCAAATCGATGCAAGTATTCTCGTCACATTGTACTTACATGAACTGAAGGTAAAAAATATTATTGCAAAAGCCTTAACCGAAGACCATGGGAAAATTTTGGAAATAATCGGCGCAAATCGGATCGTTTTCCCCGAAAGAGATGAAGCGTACCGAATCTCCCGGACGATGGAAAGTGATTACATTTTAGATAATATTACCCTTGGTGATGGTATGAGTATTATCGAGATTATCCCTCCGGCCTCCATAGTCGGCAAATCTTTGGGACAACTTGATTTAAGAAATAAATACGATGTTTTAGTCCTTGTTATAAAAGAGGTTGTGCCCGAAAACGTTGTTATGATTCCCAAAGCAAATCATGTTATAAAAGATAGCGATGTGCTCATCATTCTTGGCAAAGATAAAAATTTAGAAAAGATTAAAAAAATGAAATAGCCGGAGTTTATATGCCGATACATTATATTGAAGTTATTCGGGACTTTAACGATACCGGTTCCGTTGTTTATAAAAAACGACGCTCATTTTGTTGTTTGTCTGAAAAAGAATTGGATGCAGCTGTTTGGGAACCCAATACGGATATAATAGAAACAGAAGATGAGGTTGTTTTAAAATTAGAGTTAGCCGGCATTGCCCCTGAGGCATTATGTATTAGAATGGAAAATGGCAGGATCATTATTTCCGGATTTCGAAAAGAAAATCGGCCTTTGAAAGATCATAAGTATCATCAATTGGAAATGAGTTATGGTCAATTCCTCAAAGTTATTCCCCTCCCTGACGAAATGGAACACAATGACACCACAGCCGTTTTAAAAAATGGAATATTGGAAATAAATATTTCAAAAAAAAGCGAGATCATTGAAATACCCATCAATTTTGATGATAAGAAAAACGAATCTTGATTGTAGCATTGAAATGATTTTTCACAGCGATATTTTCAGGAGAAATTAGAATGGATGATAATAATATCGGAATTACAATGGAACTGGATGCCAATATAAGTTATAAAATTCCTTCGAGTTTACCTATATTACCTTTAAGAGATACAGTTGTTTTTCCCAACATCGTAACGCCACTTGTGGTTGCTAGATCTAAATCAGTTCAATTGATTAATGATATCATTTCCGGTTCACGGATATTGGGACTTGTTTCTCAGAAAAAAGCAAATGTTGAAGATCCAATGGCGGAAGATGTTTATAACTTTGGGACAGCTGCGGTTATATTGCGAATGTTGAAATTTCCCGATGGTTCCCTGCGTATTTTAGTGCAGGGTTTGTCACGAATTAAAATCGAAAAAGTGGAAACCTACGATCCATACATGATTGCTGTGGTCAAGCCCGTCAAGGAAAAATTCAAAGATTCAACGGAATTGGAAGCTTTGAAACGAAACGTTTCCAACCAATTTCAAAGAATTGTATCACTGGTCCCTCAACTCCCGGACGAATTGCAGGTAGTTATCGTTAATACCACACATCCAGGTAAATTGGCTGACCTTATTAGTTCCAATCTAAACTTGTCTGTAGCTGAACGTCAGGATATTCTAGAGTGTGTCGATATTAAAATCAGATTGAAAAAATTGACTGTATTTGTGAATCGAGAATTGGAAGTTTTAGAGATGGGTTCAAAAATACAGGATAAAGTCCAGAGTGAAATGGGCAAAAACCAGAGGGAATATTTCCTTCGGGAGCAATTGCGGGCGATTCAAAAAGAACTTGGGATGGGTGATGAGCGATCCCGGGAGATTAAAGAGTTATATAAAAAAATAAAACAAGCCCAAATGCCGCCTGAGGCAGAAAAAGAGGTAAAAAGAGAGGTAGAGCGCCTCTCAAAAATGCAGCCCGGGGCAGCTGAATATACAGTGTCGCGTACATATATAGATTGGATGATCGCCTTGCCTTGGTCTTTTTCCAGTCAAGACAATCTTGATCTTCACATTGCTCAGGATGTATTGGACCGGGATCATTTTGATTTAAAAAAGGTCAAAGAACGAATTATTGAATATCTTGCCGTGAGAAAATTAAAAAATGATACAAAAGGTCCAATTTTATGTTTTGTTGGGCCACCGGGAGTTGGAAAAACGTCATTGGGACGATCTATCGCGCGGGCAATGGGCCGTAAATTTGCCAGAATTTCACTGGGAGGTGTTCATGACGAGGCTGAGATTAGAGGCCACCGGCGAACTTATATCGGAGCCTTACCAGGCCGAATTATACAGGGCATTAAAAATGTCGGCACAAATAATCCGATTTTTATGCTTGATGAGGTAGACAAAATTGGACGTGATTTTCGTGGCGATCCTACATCGGCTTTGCTTGAAGTTCTCGATCCGGAACAAAATTTTTCGTTCTCCGATCATTATCTTGATGTTCCTTTTGACCTTTCAAAAGTAATGTTCATTACAACGGCTAATGTATTGGATACCATACCTTCACCATTGCGTGACAGAATGGAGGTGCTTGAAATACCCGGTTATATCGAAGAGGAAAAATTACAGATTGCCATTAAATATCTTGTACCTCGACAATTGCAGGAAAATGGATTAAAAAAGAAATATGTTCGTTTTCAAAAATTTGCTCTTTTAAAAATTATTCGTGATTATACCAAAGAAGCAGGGGTTCGAAATCTTGAAAGACAGATTGGTGCGGTTTGCCGAAAAATTGCAAAAGAAGTTGCTTCCGGTAATGTAGAACAAAAAATTATAACAGGTGAAAATTTAAGTGAATTTTTGGGACCGGTTAAATTTTATTCCGAAATTGCCGAGAGGACCAATGAACCGGGTGTCGCTACCGGGCTCGCATGGACCCCAACAGGTGGTGATATTTTGTTTATAGAAGCAACTGAAATGACCGGAAATAAAGGATTACTTCTTACCGGCCAATTGGGTGACGTTATGAAAGAGTCAGCACAAGCTGCCCTTTCATATATACGAACTCATGCCGACGATCTGGGCCTGAGTGATAATTTTTTTCATAATAAAGATTTGCATATTCACGTCCCGGCCGGGGCTATACCCAAAGATGGCCCTTCAGCTGGGGTGACGATTGCAACAGCACTTTTATCCATGCTGACCAAAAGAGCGGTCAAAAGTGATATCGCTATGACAGGTGAGATTACCCTACGGGGAAAAGTTCTGCCGGTTGGTGGCATTAAGGAGAAAGTGCTTGCTGCAAAACGGTCTGGTATTAAAAAGGTTATTCTTCCGGAAAGAAACAAGGATGATATTTCACAAATACCGGGTGATGCAAAGAAAAAGTTAAAATTTTTTTACGTTGACAATCTGGATCAGGTATTTGATTTAGGCCTAGCAGCAAAAAGAACAAAGAAGAGTAATTAGTGTCACATTTTTACTATTTATTTTGAACTTGAATACAAAATAATCGTATTATTAATAGTACTAAAAAAGGAGTATGAATGACAGGAGAGGTTGAAAGGCTTAACGTTCTTTTAAAGAATTTTGAAAATATCGGTCAAAAAAATATTTTTAGATTTTGGGATGAATTGGATGAGCAAAAACGTTCCCTGTTTTTGGATCAATTGGAACAGCTCGAAATGGATAAACTTGAAAAATTTCAAAAATTGATTAAAGAAAAAGCGTCACAATACGAATTTGGAACTCTTGTACCATTCGATGTGATTCCTCTTCCACAAAAAAAAATTGAGCATCAGCGATACAAAAATGCGATCGGGATCGGTGAAAAACTATTGAGGAACGGGCAGGTTGCAATTCTACTTGTTGCCGGAGGACAGGGATCCCGGCTTGGTTTTGATGGCCCGAAAGGCACTTTTCCCGTCGGCCCTGTCACGGGCAGAACCTTGTTTCAGTGCCATGTTGAAAAAGTAATTGCTCTGGAAAAAAGATACGGCCACATTATTCCTTTTTATATCATGACAAGTGAGACAAATCATCGGCAAACATTAGATTTTTTTCAAGAGAAAAAATATTTCGGTAAAAAACCGGAATCATTTTTGTTTTTTAATCAAGGTGTAAATCCGGCTTTGGATAAAAATCACAAACTGTTATTGGCCCAAAAATGGCAAATCAGTGTAGCGCCTGACGGACATGGCGGTTTGCTCCAGGCGGTTTTGAAAAACAAAATTATTCAAGATATGAAACAAAAAGGAGTTGAGTACATATTTTATTTTCAGGTCGATAATCCGCTCTGCCATATTTGCGATCCTGCTTTTCTCGGCTATCATGTGATTCACCAGTCTGAAATGTCCGCAAAAACCGTAAAAAAGCGGGATTCTGAAGAAAAATTAGGTAATATTGGTACCATCGACGGAAAAGTTGTAACCATCGAATACTCTGAATTGTCACCCGATGAAAAAACCGCAACTCGAGAAGACGGCAGATTGGTTTTTGAGCAAGGAAGTATAGCTATTCATGTTTTTAGCCGATCGTTTTGGGAGCGGCTTTTTGCAAGTGGTTTTGAATTACCATATCATGTTGCCGAAAAAAGTATCCCGTTTATTGATGAAAATGGAAAACGAGTAATACCGAAAGACAAAAACGGGTACAAATTTGAACAATTTATTTTTGATGCCTTTTCCTACGCAAATAAAGTGATGGTACTGGAGACGAAACGCGAAAAAGACTTTAGTCCAATAAAAAATAAAAACGGGCTTGATTCTCCGGAAACCGCCCGGAGAGATTTATCAAATCTTTATGCAAGCTGGCTGGTAAAAGCAGGATACAACATACCACGGAAAAATTCCGGAGATGTCGCGATACACATTGAAATAAGTCCACTATATGCGGACAACATGAATGTATTAATGAATAAACAACCGAAAAATTTGAAAATTAATCACAACATTTTAATTGAATAAGAGTATACCATGGCCAAATCTTCAAAAAAACGAGGATTTTGGAGAAAAATTACCCGTGTATTATTTTATTTGGGCCTGTCCTTTGTCCTTCTTTTTTGCCTACTTTTCATTTTCCTACAGTATTTTGTCCCGAATGAAAAGATAAAGCAGTTAACAATTCAATCCGTTGAAAAATCGTTACACCGCAAATTAATTATTGAAAAATTTGAACTGGCTCCTTTCAGAGGATTTGATCTGGCCGGTATTACGCTCATGCCGATGTCGGATTCATCAAAGGCAGATGATTTTCCGGTTAAAAATGCGCGAATCAGCAATGCTGTTTTAAAATACAGCTTACTGGATTTATTAAAAAGGAAAATCACAATCAATAAAATTCTCATTGATTCACTATTTTTAGATCTGGATGTAGGTCCAGTTTCCCAAAATTCGGCTGTCCAGGAAATAACTGTCGATACGCTTCAGATGGATCCGCTGGCGGAAATAAATCTTCCGATTGCTTTGGATTTAAATAGTGCGAGTCTGAGGAATATTAATGTAAATTTTCAAATGGAGGACTCTTTATATTCCACTGCTATTACATTAGGAAAAATCAATTTTTTAGTTGACGATCTGAGTTTATCGAAAGGCAATCTTTTGGATTCGACGGCGGTTTCCAATGGGAAAGTTAAATTGTTTACAAATCCGACGGATTTTAGAATTTTGCAAAAAGATAAATACGGGAGCAACATAGAAGTTGCCGGCAAGTTGTTGTTTAATTTGGATTTAGTAGTCAACAACCTGGACAGCATTCAGGCAACAATCAATACACGTTTAGAGAAACTATGGTATAAAGACATAAATCAGGAACTGACAATCCCAGCAGTTTTTTCAGTACAAATTGATCTTTTCACCGATTATTTGATTAAAAAGGCCATCATTGAGCCTTTTGGGGTAAAAGTAGATGATAAACAGTGGATAAATGCAAGGGCCACAATAAATGATTTTGACACCAGACCTTTGTTTGATTTGGTCATTACAAGAGGTGTAATTCCAGTTCAGCAGTTACTGGATTTAGCTTCTGCTGTCTTGCCGGATTCGGTTAATATTCCAATAGATTATCTTTTCCAAGGTGCTGTTATCGATTTTTCGGGATCGACAGTGAGTGGTGCCGCTCCTGATGATCAAAATGGGGTAAGTATTGCATATAATTTTTTATTGAATTTAAAAAACCTTGGATTCCGGGCACTCGAACAAAAACTTTTAGTGCAAAATTTAAACATCTCTGCACATGCAACAGGATCTCTTGATCAGTCGTTGAACACTGTTGTATCTGTTTCTTATGATTCTCTTAATTTTGTGGTGAATGATTCAACTGATTTTTACAGCGGTTTTTTTGAACTGGATATTAATTCAACAATTGGCCCGGATTTTATTCCACTCGATAATAAACTATCACTTTCAATTCAAAATTTATTCGGTGCAAAACTTGATGGAAATCTTCATCTAACAGGGACAAATAGTGTACAAAATCTCAAAGGAAAAGCTGAGTTTAACCTAATTGAGATAAATTCAGAGCAATTTCCTCAATTGCCCGTACAAACACAGGGAGCTTTGACTTTTGGAATTCGATTGGCAACTTTGGATACAATTAATCTTTCGACAACATTTAAAACCACACCTCTGCTCTACGTCTTTGAAGATGAAATAGAAGTTTTACCAAAAATTGATTTGAATATTGATGCTTTTTGTAATACCGATTCAACCTTTGAGATATTTAATGTACAATCTTTAACAATGCAATTGAATGATTTTTTTGACTTGAACGCCACTGCACAATTGCGCGACGAGTTTACCGTACTCAATGCAAAAATGGAACAACTACGGGTATATCATGAACCCATCTGGAATGCGATTCCCGAAGTATTTAAACAGGATATCGAGGATCTGACAGTGAGCGGATCAACGGTTTTAACCGGCGGATTGAATGCGCGGGTGGGTGATGAGGTTCAATATGATCTTTTTACTCAATTAAAAACGGAAAAAACAAGTATTGCATATCCTGAACAATTCATTTCACTAAATGGATTCAATGTAGATATTCGGGCAGATGCCTATTCTGACCGATCAACAAAAGTTCGTTTTGATCTTTCTATTGATACCACCCGGGCTGATGTTTTAAATTCCGGATTATTTTTAAATAATGCTTTTGGTTTTGAAATTGAATTAGCCGGCATTGATCGTGTATTGTTGAAAAAGGGTCGCCTATCAGTGCCGGCTTTTAACGGAGTGGGATCCTTTCACGGTGTCGTTGCCGGGTTATTAGATGAGAATCCCAACGGACAGATTGTTTTCAATTTTGTTCAAAATGCCGTTGATACTATGCGTCTGGGCCCCGGGATTTTTGTACGTGGCAGAAGTGAAATCAATTTAAATTGTTTTTTCGATTCCCGTTTTTTAGATATGTATGCTAACGTCGCCACAAAAAATCTTGACATTTTTGCGGGAGATGACATAAAAATATCTCAGATGAATTCAAATATATACTTGAAACAAAAATATGATATCATAAATGTAAAGTTGTTCGGTTCTGAGTTATCTCCCTTACCGACGCCTTCTGATGGAGTCATTGATTATATGGTTTATAAACCCTATTTTATTAGATCTCTTGAAGATATATCGAGTCTTGAAATTAAACAGATCGATGCAGTCGGTTATGTGGTAGAAAATCTGTCGGTGGAAATGTATTTGGGCGATGGTAGAATAGAAATACCAAAATTGTATACGGATGTATACGGCGGCAATATTAACGGTCGAATATCCGTTGATTTGGCAGGTGGGGAATTATCAGAAGCTGAATTTGAAATTTCAAGTCATTTTTCCGGTATAAACTCCGCACTGCTCACACCGGAATATCGAAGAAAAAGAACCAAAGGTGTGATAAACGGCAGTATGCATTTAAATGGTACCGGGCTTGATCCGGAGAAAAACATTAATGTTGAAGGTTTTATTAATCTTACAGAAATAGAACCGCGTGTGGCCGACAATATCTTGCGTTCAATGGATCCGGAAGGCATAGATACCAGTATAAAGTCAACACGAAAATTGATAAAAATGGGTGCCAAGCCCACACTGTTTTCATTCCGTTTACAACACGGATTTTCTTACCCATCAATTTCGTTGTCTCAACCCTTACTATTTCCGGTAAAAATAAGCGGAAAATCTATTGGATTAAACCGGTTGCCTATCGAGTTTTTTTTACAAATGAGTAGACAGTTATCAATTGAAGGAGGCTAAAATGAAAAAAATCTTTACTCTATTTTGGCTTGCATTTATTTTATCATGTAGTATAAAACCACCGGATATTGAAATCACGGGTGAGAAGACGGTTTTGGAAAGACAGGTTTTGGGGACTTATAAGGACATTGAAAGTGAGGCATACGTTATTGCTTCAACAAGAACATTCGATACACAGGATGCAGCAACAATGTCTACACAAAAACAACAGGTACTTGAGGCCGTTCAAAACCGTAAATTTAACAAAGATGATGTGGATGAATTGAAGAGAGATCTTGTCATCGGTGAAAACAATTCCGGTTTCCTTGAAATTTTACCTCATGATAAATATCAGAACGATAATCAATACCGTCAAATTGTTGATCAAATCGTACAGGAAGAAAATCACGACCGGGAAGTGATTTATGAGCGTGTTCTTGCCATTAATCCGGAGGCAACCGGTGCCGAAGGTGAAAAGCTGAATGAAATATTTGCAAAACTGCAGTATGACAATTCTGAATCCGGAACCATGTTTCAAAATATAGCCGGGGAATGGGTAAAGAAACCCTAATTAGAGTGAACCGTTATGAAGCGAATTATTTTATATTTTTTCTGCTTAGTACTTTTGTTCTTAAGGCCGGTTGTATCGCAATCGCAACAGGTGAACCTTGATCTCAAGCAAATAACCACCCATCCGGATATCGATTTATGTCCGAGGATTTCTCCCGATGGCAAGTGGATTGCTTATGTTTCCCGGATTCCTGGAAATTTTGATATTTACATTCAAAAAACATCCGGGGGACGAGCAAAACAGTTAACCACTCATAAAGCCGACGATTTTTATCCAGCCTGGGACCCGAAGGGTAAAGCATTATATTTCGTTTCACAGCGTAGTGATGCCGCCGGTGATATCTGGAGAATAAAACTTCGTGAGATAGGGGGGCAACTCATTCCCCGCGGTAAACCGGAACGAATAACCACTTATATGGGATTTGATGGCTATCCCACGGTATCACCAGACGGTAAAAAAATAGCTTTTGTTTCCCAAAGGACAGGCCGTGATGAGATATGGTTTTTCAATTACAATACAAATCTCACCGCTCAGTTAACTTTTAACGGTGCCAATTATCCGTCATGGAG
>JAFGEC010000629.1 GCA_016931775.1 Candidatus Zhuqueibacterota bacterium
GTTAATACACTGTCTATTCTCCGGATGACGGTAAACTCACTGGTGAACGCTTTTTCCTGATCCGGGTTGGCGGCGATAAAGTTTTTAAACTCTTCCTTACTCATATCGGCCGGATAAAACGCGGCTCCCAGCGGTTTTTCCTCAGAACCATAAAACGGCTTGTTTTCAGTCAACCGGTTCCATGGTCCGAACATGATGTCAAACAGCTCCAAAACAGGCTGATCCCCTGTCGACGATATTTCTTCACGTATTTTTACATTGTTCTCATTCACCTGAAGCAGAAACAAGTCATCTATAATGTGAGACGCTTCGACTAATTTCCCCAGACATTTTTTTTCAGATATGGGTAATAAATCCAGGTCCGTCTCCAGGGAAACAGGCGCCAATTTGGCCAGTTCGGCATTTACATCGAATGCGGATTTGGATCCGCATGACAAACTGAATGCAGCAGTCATGATCAAGACTCCCCAAATTAAAGATTTCATTTTTTCTCCTTTGTTTTTAATCATCGACGGGTGAATATACAATTTTTGAATATAAATTCAAAGTTTTTGTTTTTATTGTGGGATCCTTTTATGAAGGGGTATTTAATTATACTATTGTGCTTCATTCGTTGGATGTGAGGAAGGAATTCTTGTTTGAATTTTAAAATGTCGCGGATAATGTCGCCACAAAATTCCGGATCGGCATGAGTATCCGTTCTCGCTGGATATGGTTGTGGTTCATGATATTGTTTGCATTTAAACTCAACGTATAACCTCTCCAGTTCAGTGCCATCCGGCCATTCAGGATCTTTTGCGCAACGCGCTCGTCGTTGGGATAAACTTTGAATTGTTCGATTCTGGAGACATATAAATAATCCACTCCGACTTCAACGAGCCCGAACTGCCATGTAGCGGATCCGGTAAACAAATGTTTCGGCCGGTATCCTAAAACCGTATCCAGGTCCAGGTCACGGGGATCCATAAAGGTGTAGCCGATGTTCATGGACAGGCCTTTAATCCATGGAGAAATCTTTAGATTCGTTTCCACGCCCGATATTCTCGCACGGGTGATATTGGTGAATTGTACCACATTGTTTTCATCCGCTTCCGGTTCGATGAGATCCCAATAGTCACTGATAAATCCGGCTACATCCAGAAACAGATTAGGGTGTGGGATAACCACAAAACCGACTTCATGGCTCCATGCGGTTTCTGAGTGCAGATTTTCATTGGGGATAACCCTCAACCCGGAATACATGGAATCGGAAAAGCGTTCGGACATACTGGCGGCGCGAAATCCCCGTCCCGACGATGCCCGGAAAGTGATGTATGGTTTCGTGTGCCAGACCAGTCCTATTTTAGGGCTGAGTTCCGAGTCGCTAAATCCGATATCCACATTCTGATAATCATAACGCATGCCAAGTGTCAAAAGCAGATCCCGGTTGAGATGGCGTTCGTTTTGCGCGTACAGTGAAATGACATACTGGTCGTGGTTTCCAACCAGATCGGAATCGACCTGATCCCAGGACTCCTCGGTACCGATCGTCAAAACGTTGTGTTCCGATAGCTGGTAATCACTCTGGATCTCAAGACCGTAGCGGTTTGCATTGGATGCGCTGATATTATCGTGGTATAAATTTTTCCAGAAATTATGAAAATAGGAGAGGCGCGTTTTGAGTCCGAAATTTTTATTAGCCACCCAATGATGGAAAACATTTATTCCTGTTTTGTCGGAGCGAACATAGTCACCAATGGCCACAGGACTCACTTCCAGTGCCTGGCGTTGCGAGCGCCACAGTAATGGAGAACCGTTTTTACCGCCTTCGTAATGAGCGGATGTGGTAAGGGTTTGGGTGCCGCTGAGCTGGGTATGGAACTTGGCGGCACCGTTATATCGCGTTTGAAAACCGTTTTCGTTAAAACCGGTGGACTGTATCCGTCCCATAGAGACAAATATTTCGGACGATCCAATACGACGGTTATGGTCGATATCAAAGTTGTCAAAGTGCAGGGTGCGGTCGGTCCATTGCCATTCGCTGTATGCGGGTTTGTCGTAAACACCGGCGGAAAAACGGATATGGGTTGCCGGTTGGGCGGAGGCGCTTTTGGTGATGACATTGATAACACCGCCCAATGCGCTGCCGCCGTACAAGGCCGAACCGGCACCTTTGATGATCTCCACATGGTCAACCTGTGTCGCAGGCACGACGGACCATTTGATGTCTCCGCTGTCACCCGGCATCACCGGCACACCGTCAACAAGGAGCAGCACACGGCTGCCCGCGCCGTAGTTGTATCCCGACGAGCCGCGGATGTTAACCTGTTGGTCTATAAAATTGACGCCGGAAGCATACTGTAAAAGTTCGTCCAGCCAGCGTTCATTGCGCTGTTCAAAATCCTTGCTGGTAAAAATACCGATACTGTTGGGTGTATCCTGGATTCTCTGGCGCCGTTTATTAGCGGTAACCATAATTTCAGTGGTTTCGATGACCGTTTCCTGCATGGCAAAGTTATGCAGCGTGGTTTCGCCCGCTCGCACCACCAGTTGATCCGCCACGGCGTTTTTATAGCCGATCATCGAAGCACGCAGCCTGTAACTGCCTGGAGGCAGACTCGAGATAGTGTATTCACCTTTTAAGTTTGTGGTTGTCCCTAATACCGTACCCGGAATCATTACGTTGACACCGGGCATCGGATCAGCACTGGCCGCATCCGTGATCGTTCCACGGATGGAACCGGTGACGCCGGCGCTAAATACAGGAAACGAAAAACATAATAAAATGGGTAGAATGATAAAGTTTTTCATTTTATTTTCCAGCCAATGAACTTGAGGTAAAATCCAAAACGATATCAATATCCGATAACCGGGTCGTATCAGAGGGTATGTTTAAAAAACCCGGATTTCCCGTTACAGGATCCTTGTAAATTCCTTTAATACTTTCCATACCAATGGGAGTATCGGATTGCAGAAGCAGTGCACCCACCAGATAATATAGTCCGGGTTGCAGCGGGAGTGTATAGCTCACCGAATCAAACGGCACCTCCACAGGCATACCCAGTGTAATATCCAGCAAATTGGAAGGAAGAAGCGACGTAGACGCGGCGACCAGAACCGAAGAGGCGTTCGCCGGCCAAGCACCCAAAACACGAAGCGTTCCACTGATGGCACTTTGTACGGCCATCTTTGCTTTGCTGAGATCGGCGTTTACATCGATGCCGGCAATCATTGTGTCTTTATCAGGAATAATCACCTGA
>JAFGEC010000094.1 GCA_016931775.1 Candidatus Zhuqueibacterota bacterium
TGATTTTTATGTATTTAAAAATTTGACCTCAAAATCAATGGTGTCGAAAAAACAAATACTTATGACACAAGTCCGACAGGCTCCTAGCGATTTCAAGCAGGTTGTTTGCTCAATCCTATAAACTCCATATCGAGACCGAGACCGGAACCGAAACCGTTACTGCGGATTCGGTACAAAAAATCACCTTTATCACCAACCGGGCGCAAGCCCTAAACCTGACCGATAAAAACGGCCGGCAAGTAGAATCGGATTTATTAACCTTGAAAAAAATCCGTTTCACCGAAATGAACACGCAGGTTAAAAATAACACTCTGCGTCAAAGCCAAAAAAAAAGCTTTAAATTAATGCAAAACTTTCCCAATCCGTTTAATCCCCGTACGACGTTGGTGTTCGACACCCCGGTATCAGGAGCGGCGAATGTGCAGATTCTCAACATGCGGGGACAGACCGTTCGAACGCTTTTCAATCAACAAATACAAGCCGGTGTGTTTCAACTGGAGTGGCTGGGAGAAAATGACCTGGGGCAACCGGTGGGCAGCGGTTTGTATCTTTACCGCGTCCGGATAAACGATTCCGTTCAAATGAAAAAAATGCTTTATTTAAAATAAAATCTGGAGATAAAAATGAAAAAAACAATAATAACGACACTTGTTTTTGTGATTTTACCTGTTTGCGCTTTTTCACAGATGATGAACATTCATACTGCGGATGGTTCCCTGCATCAATATGATATTTCGGAAATTGACAGTATCACCTTCAGCAGTCAGGCCGGTACCCTGCAATGGCTGGGCCATGCCAGTTTTAAAATAATCACCAACGATAATATTGTCGTTTATATCGATCCTTATGCCGGCAAAGACTATACGGAACCGGCAGATATTATTCTCGTGAGCCACGGTCACAGCGACCACAATCAAGTCAATAAAGTCAAGCAAAAAGATATTTGCATGATATTTTCAGGACCGGGAGCAAACGTGGGCGGTACAAAAATGGCGGCAGGAGACAGTGCCGAAGCACTCGGCATAAAAATCAGAGCCGTGCAGGCGTATGGCAACAACCATCCCAAAGGAACAGGGGTTGGTTTTGTTATCTACCTGAATGGGGTTACCTTATACCACTCCGGCGATACCGGCCTTGTCGACGAAATGTCGGAACTGGCAAATTATGGTTTGGATTATGCAATGTTGTGTATCGACGGTATTTTTAATATGGGACCGGAGGAGGCCATGCAGGTTACCGAAATCATAAAGGCGAAAAAGGCCATCCCTATGCATGCGGCACCATCATCAGCTTCTGCAGCGCAAAGGCAGGAAAATATCGATAAATTCCTGGCGCCAGCCCGTTTGATCATGCAGGAGGGAGAAACGATTTACTTGTAAACGAAGCGTTTGAATATCTCGCATCGGAATATATGAGCCGTCCACAGCATGAACCGGTTCTTATTATTATTCTCCCTCCTGAGAATATCCTTTTTTTCGTTTTAGCATTTTTTTCCATGCATAACGATACAGGACATAAAACAAAACGACGATTCCGACAATCCACACCGGTCGAAACCACCCGATGGCGATAATTTTCAACCGGAAAAGAACCAAAACCGCCACAAAAGAAAGTGCGGAAAAAAAAGCGAGCCCTTTAATTGTATCAAAACCGGGTACCTTTTCAAAATCAACAAGCTGTGAATAAAGGTACAGGGAAGCAACCATCCAGACAGGTGGAATAAAATAAAAAACAGGCAGAGACAACATGTCCTTGCCGGTATAAAACAGCAGATACGCCAGAATCAACGTAAAAAAAATTCCGGGAATAGTGGTCAGTACCACCGGAAAACTCATAAATTGATAGGCGGTTTGTATCCGTTCCGATTTAAGCAATAAAAAGCATATCAACAAACTGAAAAGGGTCAAACCGGTCATAACCAGACTAATGTCCATCCAGCTCTTGGAAATACCCAATAAAACATCATTGATAGTGACAGCGTTATTTTGCATTTTTTTCTCCCGGGATAATTTCAGGTATCGGCAGATCCATTGCCCAAAACATTGCCTGAACCAAAAGGCGTTTAAACCAGGCTTCCTTGAACGATGCCCGGCCGTTGCCCATTGAGGTATAAAATATCCTTGATTTGCCATAAAAATTCGTCCATGCCACAGGTTCATCTTTGGTTTCAACGCCGGGATCCTTGTGATATCTGGAATTTTCATCATCGCCATCCACACACGATCCCATCAGCAGCACGGTGCACGACGGCTCCAGGGGATTACATTTATATATGGTTTCACGAATACGGAACAGGCCGGTAAGCCCCTGCAAGATCGGGTGATTTTCTGCTTCCGGTACAATCCGTACGAGTGTCTCGCCATGAGGATACCCACTGTAGCGACAGCCGAGCACCTCGCGATCGAAATTTTCCCATTCTGTTAAATCCGGCACTAATTCTTCTTTAACGTTAAAGGCATGACTCGATGTGCGGAGTGCCACCAGAGGTTTACCTTGAGACAGGTATTTTACAAACAGATCCATATCTGATTCCGGCAGTGCCCTGCGCCGTACAAAAAGCACCACCAAATCGGCATCCGGCAAACACAACAGACCGGGGATATAATTTCGTGCCGCACCCTCTTTGTCCGTGCTACCCTGCAAGAGTTCACAGGACAGGTTATAGTTGAGTGCCAGTTCATGCGCCAGATCAGGCAAGGTACGATTGGCCTCATACTCGCTTTCCGCTGACAAAATTACGACGCGCGGTCGTATGTCTTCAGAAAAACGGAACGGTGGCAGGTCTGTAATATCACTGGAAATAATGGTGGGACAAATATACTTTTCAATATGCTCAACAACCAAATCGGTGCCTGTAAAATGGCTCACATACGGAAAACTGCGATGGTCATACATGGTATCCGTTAAATCCCTGCATAGTACAACATTTTTTCCGAAACGGGCCAAATTCCTCAGTCCGAAAGGCCGGCCCGCTACGCACATGTTGGTATGAACCCCGACCAGTATAATATTCTGAATCCCGTAATGATAAAGAACACTCCAAATTTCCGAACCTGAATCACTCAAAAAATCATCCTCTTCTACGGCAATAGACTCTATCTGCCGGGTCCAAATATATTCCGTCTCACAGCGGGATCCGCAATCACATCCTCCATTGGACTGGTCAACCGGCCAATTGCGTTTTTCCTCGTCACTGATGGCCTGGCACCACTCATCGATGCCGTCAGGGATATCCGGCGCCGGCTTGATGTTTTTCGCACGCAACCGAGCCGGATGGTCTTTATAAAAGTCCATAACCATACTGGGCGAATGGATGATCAGAAAACCTTTCCGCCGGGCTTCTCCAGCAAAGTTATCTATCACCGGAGCCAGCTCCTCCACCCGACGGCCGGCACCCCGGCACCAGTGTTTATCCCACATATCACAGATGATAACGGCGGTTTGCGATGCCATCCAGGATTGAATCTGGTTTTGAACAATAAAAACATGATGGTTCCGTCCAGGCGGGATACGTGAACGTTTATTCACATAAATCCGATTTTCCGGACCTGCGGTACCGGCCTCCAGCAATACACCGGATACCACCAATACAATACCCTGAACTATCAACAATAAAAAAGCAATTTTCTGCATTTTTATCTCCGGAACACCCGGTTTCTGAACAAAGTTTCACCACGTGCCGTTTTACTTGTGTTGAGGATGAAAAATTGATCATTTATCACTAAAATGTAATATATTATCAACCATTATACAAATCAAGAACTAAATCGATACCGGGGATACTAAATTCTTATTCTTAAAGAAGAATTTGACAAAACTCTTGACTTCTGACTTCCTTAATAAACCAATATAAAATGTGACGGCCGTCAACATCCGTTTGGATACGGTTCACTATATTTTTTGAAATAAAAAATGATGTTTATTGCTACAATTAAAGACCTGCATTTTTACCGAAAGCTGTTTAACTAGCCGCCTTTAAACAAATAACAACTAAAAATTCTAGAATTAAAATGGAGAAATCACTGCTGTAATCTAAATAGTGGCATAAGAGAAATTTATAATTCAAGGGAGCCAAACTCATGAAAAAACACCACCTCTACGTTGCATTTTTGTTTTTGCCGGCGCTTATTTGGGGAATGGACAATGAAATCTTTAAACAAATTGCTGCGCTACCGGCAACGGTTGAGGAGGGGACGCTTGTATGCAAAAATCAGTACCAATTAGATTCAAATAGCAACTCACTTGTCATAAAATCAACACCTCAAGTGACAATGCCCCAGGGGCAAAATGAGGTCGATCAAATTGTATCTGTCATTCAGGTCTATTCCATGAACGATCTGCTGGTTAGCCACAATGTACAACGAGGGCAGAATACATCCAGTATTGATAATGTCCTTATTATTTCACCCATTCCAGAAGATACGGTAAAAATCCGCACCTTTGGTTTTTTTACCGATCTACCGGATGGTCCGTCATGTGGGACCAAGGTCTTATTTTCTACAACAAAACTATACGAGTCATCGTTTCCATCTAAAAAATAATCTATAAATATCACAAGATCATTTACTACAGGATGTAAAAACCGGCAGAGGTCCGTCAAACCGATGCCGGTTTTATACCCGAGGCTTGTATAAATTATCACTAAAGGACAACCGGCAGGTAACCCCCCCATTCGTTTGAAATAACACCTTGCCGCCAAGCTGTTTTTCGCCGATTGAGATGATATTTTGCAGTCCCAATCGTCCGTTTTCACGAAAATTGAAATTTACAGGTACCCCAACACCATTATCCGAAACAACCAATTGAATCTGATTTTTAATTTTATTTAGTTCAACGCGAATGACACCTGACCGGTTCTCAGGGAAAGCATGCTTAAAGGCATTGGAAAGCAGTTCATTGATGATCAATCCGCAAGGTATGGCTGTATCTATTAAAACAGACACATCCTGCATTTCCGATATCAATATAATCTCGCCGTGTGAAATATCATAGCTGGACATGAGTAATTCCGCCAGATCGTGGATATATTCTTTCAAATTGACATGGGACAAGTCCTTGGCTTCATACAGTTTTTGATGGACCAAAGCCATTGAATGGATTCGGTTTTTAGTATCGGTAAACGCGGACTGCAGTCGTTCGTCATCCGTATAGACACATTGAAGATCTAAGAGAGCGCTGATGACCTGCATATTGTTTTTAGTCCGGTGATACAATTCCCTGAGCAACGTTTCCTTTTCCTTAAGAGTAAATAAAACCTGTTTTAACATTTCATCCCGTTGAGATTCCGCTTTTTTCCGTTCGGAGATATCCAGGTACATGGCCAATGTACCTTTAATATTACCGGCATCATCGAGATCGGGTGAAATCTGGAGTAGTGTATGAATAATTCTGCCGTCCTTTGTCACTAAAACCCGTTCCATCGGCGTTCTTATCGGCTCATGTACAATTTTCTCCATTTCATTTTTATTCAATATCAGCGTCTTAGATTTCTGATCGTAAAAATCGGCCAGCGGCTTTCCGAGTACTTGCTGCTTGGTGTATCCAAGTTTACTTATAAATGCCGCATTGCAATTATCGATCATTGGGACATCACCCTGGTGATGGACGATCAAATACATGACCGGGGCTTCTTCGAACAGAGTAGCAAAACGGCTTTGACTTTGACGTACCCGGGCGAGTGCACGCTTTTGACTTCTCAATGCGATATTAAGTGCGGTGAGGGTCAAAGCAAGGCTGATGGTAAAATCCAGCCAAGCGACATGTGAAGGTAGTGGAAATAATATCGGAATCTCAAAGCCACTCCGTTCCATGAGAACCATTCCAAGACCCGAAAAAATGCAGATGATCGCATAATAAAGAGCTGCACGGTACCCTAAAAGCAAACCTGTGGTTATTGTGGCTGTTACATAAAAAATTGTAATAATGCTCCGCATGCCGCCGGAGTGTATGACCATAAAGTTGAGGATAACCCAGATAATTGATACAAAGATAATGCTTGAAAAATATACCCTCCCACGTCGCATGAGCCAGTATGAGGCAGATAAAATAAATAGCGCTATGATCCCTGCTATAAAATTGTACTGTTTCTCTACGAAAATCAGCGGAATGGCAATCATCAGGATGAAAATACCGACCATTGTATACAAAAGAAGTGTATGAAGTACCTGAGCGGCGCGAGTTTTCGCGTCATCCCCCGGAAATTCTGGTGGTGAAAAATATTGTTTAACTGGTTTCACGAAAGGATTTCCCATGAGAAATAGAAATACGGATCGACAGATTATTTGTATTTCTATTTACTATTAATAGAACCGCCTCAAAATTGGTTTCAGTCTCAATAATAACAAATTCACGCATGTAAAACAAGAAAAAAATTATCCGAACTGTAATATCTCAGTTATGGGTGGAAGGTGCGACGCACCGGCTCTCGACATCTGTCAAAATTTTAAAATTACATATATTTGGCAAAA
>JAFGEC010000095.1 GCA_016931775.1 Candidatus Zhuqueibacterota bacterium
TACGGTTACAATATTTTTGACCAGCGAATGGAAACCGGTGTGTTTTCCGATACCGGAACCGCCTCCTATACGACATATCCCATCCTCGGCCAGGTACCGCTCAGCGTCAATCGAATCGGTACGGTTCGTGATCTGATGGCACGGCCGGAATGGTATGTAGCACCACGCCAGGTACAATTGGGATTGTCTATTGGTTTTTAATAAAACTCAAAGGAGATGGATATGAAACGGATATTACTCGTATTGTTGCTGTTTTCGTTCTCCTTGCATGCCCAGATGGAAACCCAGCACGGGGACGAGAAATATAGTTATAACGGATTGTTTTCCGGTAATCAAATACGAACGTCATTTTACAACGACGGTATGATCGGGCAGCGTCAGGATACCAATCCGGACGATATACGCGGCGAATGGCCCATCAATTCCGGACATGGTTATATCAATCAACTGGTCGTTTTTGTCGGGTCGGAGATTAAGGACGCCAACAGCGAACTCCGGCATATCGTATCGGAGGGTCACGGTATCCGCCCCGGCAATCCTTCCGACGCGGCATCAGGTGATACCGGATCGATGGGTGAGTGGTGGACATGGACGCCGTTACCCGGATTTGCCGACGAAAGCCGCCAGAAAATCGCCATGAGCCATTGGGACTGGTCGTGGCCTTCCCTCTGGCCCGATAAAATAGACGATAGTGTCGATCCCGGATGGCCCGGATCGTGGAACGGCTATTTCGGTAAAAATATTCTCAATGCCGATCAGGAAAGCTATTATGTTATGGACGATTATCAGAACCGGGAATTTGCCTTTTATCCTGACAGTACCGATACCGACCGGCGCGGACTCGGTTTGCGGGTCACTGTCCGGGGCTTTCAGTGGTCCAATGTTCTGGTCGAGGATGTGCTGTTTTCTCTGTACGATGTTCTGAATATGGCAACTTATAGTCATAATAAAATGAATTTCGGCATGTTGTCCGGTCCGACACTTGGTAATTTTGTGACGGCGGGTTATACCGATACGGACGACGATGGCGGCGAGTATAATCTGGACGAAGACCTGGGATATCATCTGGATCAGGATAATATCGGTGGTGGCGGTTTTACTCCGGTGGCTTACCACGGATTGGCGTTTTTTGAAAGTCCGGGGAATCCTTATGACGGTATCGACAATGATAACGACGGCAGTCTGGGTTCCGGTGCCCTTATCAGTGAGACCATGTTCGAATCCAGGCCTGTTTTTGCAGGCGATCAGATTGTTGTGATTGACTACAAGACATTCGGACGTACGGTAACCAATATGCCGCCCGGGGGGATTACCGTGACTTATCTGGGAAAAGAATATAGTTTTGCACCCGGTCAAATCCTGGAAGAAATACCCCACAATCTGATCGATGACAACCTCAACGGATTGATCGACGAGAACAACGGTAGAGTGTTTGGTGAGGGCGATTTATCGATTGAGCGGTTCTTATATGTGGGATTAAAATGTGTGGATTACATCTCGGGCGATGGTCTGGACAATCCACTGATCGACGAAGAGCGCGATGATAATATCGATAATGACAACGATTGGGATCCCTTGACGGATGACGTGGGGCTCGACGGCGTACCGTATACCGGTGATGCGGGAGAGGGTGACGGAGTTCCCACATCGGGACGGGGTACTAATCTCCCGGGTGAGACACACATCGATAAAACCGACATCGATGAATCCGATATGATCGGTCTGACGGCTTTTAATATTTTCACCCCATGGACACTTTATCCACTCAGTGATGATGAAAATTTATGGGACGGTATCACTCCGGGTTTTCTCAATGCGGTGGGTGAATTCGGCGATACGGATATCCTTATGGGCTCCGGGTATTTTCCGTTGATCCCCGATCAGATCGAACGTTTTTCCCTGGGTGTGCTGTTCGGTATCGATAAGGAAGACCTGTTCCGGAACAAAGGATATGCCGCCCAGGCATATTCGGAGAACTATAATTTTTCCAAAGCGCCGTATATTCCAACGGTTACGGCGGTTCCCGGCGACAATCAGGTTACCCTGTTTTGGGATGAATTTGCCGAATCCTCCCACGATCCCATCACCGGTGAGGATTTTGAAGGTTATCGGATATACCGTTCAACGGATCCGGGGTGGAATGATATGACGCCCATTACCGATATGTATGGTTCAGTGAGTTACCGACAGCCGCTGGCACAATTCGATCTGAAAAACGGCATTGCCGGCAAGGCAGGCGTGGACGTCAACGGCATTCATTTTTTTCTGGGTGAGGATACGGGTCTGGTTCACCGCTTTGTCGATTCAACGGCTACAAACGGTTATACATATTATTATGCGGTAACCTCATACGACAGGGGCGACGATGTGCTCGGTATCCCTCCATCGGAATGTTCAAAATACATCTCCGTCAACCAGGATGGTACAGTGGACATGGGTACAAATGTTGCCATTGTCAAGCCTGAAGCACCGGCACTGGGCTTTGTAAAAGCCGACTATACCGCTGCAAGTTGGTTCGGTGCGGCTAAGCCCAGTGGACGGATCCAGGTGGAAATTATCGATGAGACCAAGGTGAGCGACCGTACATTCCAAGTCGTGTTTCAGGATTCACTGGAAGAACTCCGGACCGGAATTTTCCCACGTACCAAAAACTTTTCTCTTCTCGATGTAACCAATGCGGGCATGGCTGATACACTCATCGCCAAAAGCACACAATTCGGACTCGATGCACAGCTGCCGGATGTGCAGGGTTTTAGAATCGCCCTTGAAAACAAGGAAATTGCTGTGAACGGAGATTCGTCGCAGTGGAACAACCAGGACGTTTTTGGCTTTACGTTTAAACCATTCAGCCTCCGGCAGGACATCGGTTATGCAAAGCCATCGGATTACCGGATTGTTTTTGGTGAGCCGGAATCCAATATGTCGACGCAGTTTGGTAATTATGCCGCTGTACCGGTAAATTTTGCCGTATTTAATGCAACCAATGGACAGGAAATCGCCTTCTTTTTTGAGGAACGGGACGGTGAAAACAATATTTTCAGTGGTTTTACCGAAATAACCCGATCCGACCGCATGGTCTTTCTTGAAAAAAACGACCAAGATTCACTTATTCTTACCTGGAGTTTCGAGTTGTTACGCCCCGCTTCCGGCGATACGATTTCACGCAGTCCACAGGCCGGAGATGAACTGCTGATCAAGACGGACAAGCCGTTTACAGCCGATAATGTTTTCGAGTTCAAAACCAGAGGTGCTTATACGGATCCTCAGATAGCCAAGAACAATATAGACGACATCCGGGTTGTGCCCAATCCATATATTATTACAAGCTCCTGGGAACCGGATAATCCTTATTCCAACGGACGGGGACCACGGGAGTTGCACTTTATTCATCTGCCGCCTCAGTGTACCATTAAAATTTACAATATCCGCGGTCAACTTGTTCAGTCCCTGGAGCACGATGGAGGTATTTGGAACGGTACGTGCGTCTGGGATATGTTGTCCAAGGATCTATTGGATATTTCCTACGGTGTTTATATTTACCATGTTGATGCCGGTGAGTACGGACAAAAAACCGGGAAATTTGCCTTGATCAAATAATGAGTAAAGATATCGAGCCGGCTTTTCTTCAATGCCAACAGGGGAACCTGGTCAGGGATTGAGTAGCCGGTTCGTGAGATTTATCGCCTCGTCGTGCTCTCTTTCCCGCTTTGAATGTACATGCTTGAGAAATAAACTGTCCGGCTGAATGGATTCCGGATTGGATTACCGAAGTGCGCTAAAATTATCGGCAACTGTTGCAGGATAGCACGAAAATGGTGTCTGGTTTTTCACTGATCGTGTGTTCCGGCAAAAAATGGAATGTTATGCCCGTCCCGTAGAGCGCATAGCGTTCAACTTTTATGAATGTGCAGATATAATATAAGATATTTTTGCCTTCCGGGCGCTTAATCGGTATCTTGATTCGTACAGAATCAAAAACAACAAATCGAATTATAGAGATGTGCCAGGGTCGCCGTCGCAGTGTATATTGACCAGGTAGTGAATGGATTTTTCGGTAATGTTCACAATTTCTGCCAGAGTCTGCTCAACCGATTCCTGATCCATTTTTGAATCGATGACCATAACGCCGTTTTCGCCGATAATCGCGCCGCCGTTTGCACCCCGGCCGCCTGTAATCTGATACACGTTCTTCGATATGAGGTCAAGCCGGACAGGTGTGGTTTCTCTTGGTTGAGAGAGTACTGCTGCAATTGGTAAAAAGGTAAAAAGGAAAACGATACCGTGAAAATATTTATTTTGCATTTTTCTAAAATCCTTTCAAATTGAATTTTTGTGAAAAATGACTTGAGAGTTTAAGTTTAATGTGTTACTTTTAACGATATATTTAAACCCTTAAATTTTTTGGAGGATAACATGAAATTACGAAATGTGGTTGTTTTGCTCTTATTCGTTCTGGTTGTTCTGCAATTGTATTGTAAAAAGGAGGAAAATATCGACATGAAGTTACTAAAGCAGGATTTCGGATCCGTAAACGGACAGGCAGTGGAGCTTTACACACTGGTCAATACGCATGGCGTCAAAGTCCAAATCGCGACCTATGGCGGTATTGTCACGTCTATTCAAGTACCGGATAGAAACGGCCAACTGGCGGATGTGGTTTTGGGTTATGACAATTTGGACGAATATGTTCAAAATAATCCGTATTTCGGTTGTATTGTCGGCCGTTACGGAAACAGAATTGCTCAAGCAGAGTTTGAATTAGACGGTGTCAGCTATTCACTCGCCGCCAACAACGGCCCCAATCATTTACATGGTGGATTGGTCGGATTTGATAAAGTTGTCTGGAGCGCCAAACCCGTTGAGGGCAAGGATAAAGTGGGTGTGGAACTAACCTATACCAGCAACGATGGCGAGGAAGGATATCCCGGAAACCTGCAGGTGACTGTTACGTATACGCTGGATAACGAGAATGCCTTACAAATCGATTATTATGCGGTTACTGATAAAAAGACCATTGTCAACCTGACCAATCATTCATACTTTAATCTTAACGATGCCGGTGCTGCACCGATTCTGGATCATCAACTAATGATAAATGCAGACGAATTTACTCCCGTCGATAATACATTGATTCCTACCGGTGAATTACGATCCGTTGAAGGGACTCCGTTTGATTTCCGCAAGGCCACAGCGATCGGTGCGCGCATCGGGGCGGATGACGAGCAGTTAAAATTCGGCGGTGGGTACGATCATAATTTTGTCGTTAACGGTCAGGCCGGTGAATTGCGTTTAGCCGCTGAGGTGACCGAGCCCGTTACCGGACGTGCCATGGAGGTGTGGACAACGGAACCCGGTATTCAGTTTTATTCCGGTAATTTTCTCGACGGCAGTATCACCGGGAAAAACGGTATCGTGTATCAGCAACGGAACGGCCTTTGTCTGGAAACTCAGCATTTTCCCGATTCACCCAATCAACCCGAATTCCCGTCTACAGTACTGGAGCCGGGAGATGAATACAAGACAACGACGATTTACAAGTTTAAGGTGACGGAATAGGTGTTTTAATAAAGTGGGCTGATCGTTAGGTTGTATTAAAAATCAGCTTTTATATTCCCTGGAACGCGGATTAGCGGCACAATTGGATAAAAACGGATATATTCCTGTTTTTGTCTGAATATGCCTGTAATCCGCTTTTTTTATATATCAGTTTGCCGGGATGGTATCTGATTGAACCAAATGAACAGTCTATAAGAAGTTGTTTTATCAAGTTGTATTACTATTAAGACTATACTAATAAAATAATCAAAACATTTTGAGGGGATTCTTTCAATACTTTGTCATATGTAATGACTGTTCGTTTGGGTGAACCTTTTTTAGAGTGTTAAATTAGGCTGACGCTTATATGCAACGCGGGATGAATTAGTCATCAATCCGTCATCGCCTGCAGGACAAATAACCTGATTGTTAAAAAATTTTTATGTAATTTCCGATATAATCTCACCGAATTAAAAAAACACTTGACATTGAAGAAAAATTTAATATATTTATTATGTATATATATAGACTCTATATATAAGAAATCTATATAAAGATTGTCAATGTCTTGTGAAACCTTTTTCGTGCTGGTGTATTACAAAAAAGGACACAGTATCATCACGGAATAAAAAGATGAAAAAATTTTTATATTTATGTGTTTTTTCAGCAATCAACTTTATCGTCTGCCAAACAAAAGGGGATAAAGAAAACGAATCTGTTTTACCCGCCCAAAAACCCCATTACATTTCAATCGAGGGTTTATGGCGTTGCACGCCGGAAACCGCCAGACGCTTTCCAAACGGCAGACTCGAAGCAGTGGTTAAAATCGGTCAAGACATGGCGGGGAAATGGACCAGCCGTGGATTTTACTTATGGGACGGCCATTACCGCGATGAGTGGGATCTGGTCAAAATCGAATTTAATGATACAACCAACCAAGTGACGATTTTCGATGGTGAGGGCAGCACTTTTATCGGTCGTGCCGATTTGGAAAAACAGATAATCCGTGGAACCGTCTTTAGCGGATATCCTGATTTTCCCGTCCCGGAAGACAAACTCGACCTCATTCGTGCGGATCATCGTCTTGCTGCTATGGTGCTTCACCCGCGCTTTCGGGATGAAACGGGAGGTATCCCGTATCTTTATCACCGTCCCGAGCAACTGAAAGATGGTTTAAATACGGCCTCTGTTTTTGACTTTGCCGTTGACTCGTCTAACGTTAACCTTCTGATATCACAAATTATCCGGCAAAAGTTCGGCCGTCTGGAATCACTGCTTATTATCAAAGATCAAAAGCTGATCCTGGAAGAATATTTTTTCGGTTACGATAGGACGCAACCGCATCATATTCATTCCTGTACTAAAAGTATCACATCTCTGCTCCTTGGTATTGCATTGAGACGTCGGAAAACAGTGGGCATAAATCAGTGCATTTTTAATTTTTTCCCGAATTACGATTCTCTGAGAACCAAAGAAAAAGAAAATCTCACCTTAAAACACGTCCTGACAATGACAGCAGGATTTCAGGAACAGGAAGAGTATGAGGATATAAAAGTCGAAAATCCACTTTCCTACATCCTCGGATTGCCACTTGAGGCTTTGCCCGGTGAAAAATTCAGATATTCAAATGATTGCTCAAATCTTCTGGGCGGCATCATTTACTCAATAACGGGTGAGTTTGCGGACAGTTATTCAAAAAAAGTCTTGTTCGGTCCCCTGGGCATTTCCCATTCTGAATGGGAAATTGTTAACGGCATACCATATTGTCATAGTGGGATGAAAATGTTGCCCAGGGATATGGCAAAGATCGGATTACTGGTTTTAAATAACGGTAAATGGCGGGGCAGGCAAATTGTACCTGAGGAATGGATACGTGAATCCACTGAACCTCATGTTGCTGAAAGTCAATCTTTTGATTACGGCTACCAATGGTGGCATATTTCCAGCCGCAACAAATCATGGTGGGAAAAATCAAAGGATTCTGAGAAAAGATATGATATGGTCATTGCGCTGGGTTATGCAGGACAGTTTATCATGGTGATCAGAGATCTCAATTTGGTTGTGGTGACGACGGCTTCGGATTATGCAGACTTTCATACGGCACTTGAAAAAATACCCATGGTCATAGAAAAAGTTATTCCGTTATTTGGTTCGAGCAAGTAAACAGGTATTAAAATGCTAAAAAATGAACCCAAACTTGAAACGCCTGTTTTGACAAAGTATTTTAACGAGTGTCTGATATTGTCCCGCGTTTATGACCAAAAAAAACACGGTTATCAAATTGCTTTGGAAATTGAAGAACAAAGCAGCGGATTATTCAAGTTTAACCACGGCACCCTGTACCCTATTCTTCACAAACTGGAAAAAGACGGCTTGATCAAAGGTACCTGGAAGATGGAAGGCCCCAAACGCAAGCGTAAATATTATACCATAACAACCAGGGGGCGAAAGTATCTCAAGAGTTTAGTCGAACAATGGAATCAGGTGTTTAAAGAATTTTTTCAAATCATTGGAGAAATGGAAAAATGAGACAATTTGCACACATACTGAGTAATCTGAACAAGCAACTGGATATACCTCAGCCGGAAAAAGCGCGTATTATTTTGGAGATCGGCGCGGATCTGGAGGACTTGTATGCAATTTACAGGGAGCAGGGAAAAAGTGAACGCGAAGCACAAATTCTGGCTGAGGAAAAATTCAACCTGGATGAAGAATCTATTCGTGAACTGGTTTCGATTCATCAATCGGCATTTCGAAAGTTGATGAACCGGTTTTCACTTCATACTCGAACGCGGGTTGAACGTATGCTGTTGTGTATGATTTTATTGTCAATTGCGGCTTTTGCAGGCCACAGCGTCGTCACCACACCTTTTTTTCATTCGGCCAGTATTTTCATCTACCCGCTTTTTGGTTTGGGTCTGGGCATTCTGGCCACGGCTTTACAGCGTATTTACGTTTTGTTCGTAAAACGCGATCATAATATCCGAACGCTTCGCAACGGTTTAACCACACTGCTTTTCCTCGGCAGTGCGAGTGTTTTTTTCGGTGTGTGGGGTTATTTTCTGGAGATATATACCAGGGTGGGCACTGCCATGCTGCCCACCAATAGCTTTATCACGCTGATTACAACCGTAAATCCGGGACAGGAGTATTTGGCCAGAATGGTCGACAGTTTGATAAAAAGTTCATCCGTTATGATGGCCACCCTGTTTTTCGTCTGTTTGACCGCGGTATTTTGGTTTGTCCTTTTGGAACGTATTGAAAAGATCGAAAAGGCGGAAATGGAGCACCTGCTCGGATAAATAAATCGTTCACACGGCCTTTATGGCCCAAAATATATCGGAGGATATCATGTTACAATTTTTTAAACAAGGCGGTTTTTACATGTGGCCGCTGCTGGTTTTTGCCGTTGTTATTATTGTCCTTTTTATAAAAAAAATCATTGATCTCTTTTTCAATGCCGATTCGCTTCCGCACAATGCGGACAGCGGAATCAATGCCATCCTATTTTGGGGTGTAATGAGTATATTTGTCGGTGTTTTCGGACATTTCCACGGCATTTATCTCGCCATGCAGGCCATCAGTCATGCCGGCGACATCTCACCGGCTATTGTCTCTCAGGGATATGCCATGTCGTTAATCACGGTATTATCCGGGTTGTTCATCTTTATGATCGCCGCTCTGATGTGGTTCGTTTTACGCTGGCGGTATAAAAAACTTTCGATGAATTTATAATCAGGGAGGTGAAAAATGTCCGGAAGTATTTTTCTTTTTGAGATTTTGATCGTTTGCGGCCTTGTGTTTGCCGCCCAGTTGTGTTTTAATGAACCAAAAAAAAACGATCAAAAAAAATCGTTACAAAATAACATAGAGTTGTTTTTGTTACTCGCCGCGCTGGCTATTTTGCTGGTTGTATTCGGAAACATCCTCGGCCAGTATCAGGCGGCAAAGGCCGGTCACTTGCTTGAAGGATCGATGATGAGTTTTATCACCCGGGTCGTCGATGACGGGCAACAAGTAGCAGCACTGACGAAAGCATATGCTACCCAGGCCAAGGCGATGATGGCGGGATTGGCGGTTTGTGCCGCGGCATCGATTCTTGTGTTTACGGCAAAAAATAAAACAAAGGCTTGAGAAAAGGGCGGGTTTTTCCCGCCCTTTTTTAGAGAGAGGCAAGGGAGAAACGTTTTCAACCTGCCTTTTGCTAACTTTATATATTCCGTTTCAAAAGACCAATAAAAAGTTACTGTATTTTCATTAATTTAAAAGCATTCCAGCGCCCTTTATCGGTGTTATATCTCAAACCGTATCCCAAAAAACGGCAGCCTCGGCAGCATATAGCTGACCATTTTTTTCCGGTAATCTTCGGTCCAGTAATATTGCAGGACATTTTTGCGATTTTGTGCATTTATAAGCTCAAAGTATAGACTCATACGAATGTGCTGCGACAGCTGCTTTTCCCAGCTCAAACGGACATCCAGGCGGCTGTAATAGGGGTAACGTTCTGAATTTTTTTCCCCAAAAACCACCTCGCCGTTACTTTGAAGTTGTGGATTCCCCCAGGCGTCGTATAAAACCGGTGTCCAGGGAAAACCGCTGGCGTATTTGTATTGGGTGTCGATAAATAAATTTCGAAACGGCTGAACGCGCAGCACCAGGTTGATGGAATGAGTGACGTCAAAATCACGCTCATACATATCGATATCCGCCGTTTTTTCCCGTGTTACGCTGTATGAATAACTTGTCCAGCCGGATATGACGGATTTTTCCGAGGCTTTCCGCTGCAAAAACGCTTCAAAACCCTGGGCATAACCGGTTCCGTCGTTTTGAGGAATCCGGTTGTTTATGGAATCGGGTTCCATAATGAGGTGGTTCAGCTGTTTACGATAGACCTCCAGTTTCAGGTTCCAGGCTTTACCCATATCCGTTTCAATACCGGCGAGGTAGTGGATCGACTTTTCCGGTTTTAAAGTGATGGTTTCAAAAATGTTCCATTCGATCTCGCGTTCGAAACGCTCGAACAGGGATACAAAATGCGGAAACTGGTAATAATAACCCGTCCCGCCTCTTAATACCATATTGGGTAAAACCTTGATAGTCATGGAGAATCTGGGACTGTAGACCCACTGTTGTGAAAAAGTGGAATAATCCATGCGAAAACCCGGCAGAATCCCAACCAGCGGCGGCAAAATTTTCCACTCATCCTGAAAATACAATCCCAAGGTTGATGTCGCATTCTGAAAACGAAAATCCCGTTTTATCTTGGCGCCATCTTCATCGCGCCGGTCTGTCGGATTGTCCCGGTAATATTCGGTAGAATCCAGTTTCATTTTTATCGTGATATCCGAGATATAATCGGCCACCAGAATACCACCTTGCAGTGTGTGGGTTGGGGAGAGGATGTGGGTTACATCATGCCGGATCTCCAGTTTACGCATATCGATGTTGGGTTCATAGTACAAATCTCGGGAGTGCAGTTTAAAATACCATGAATCGTTAAAATGAGACAAGGTGAGATTTGACAGCGTCACATCGCTGATGGCGTTGAGCCAGCTGACGCTAAAGAGCCGGTTATTGATACCGAATTTCAGATTGAAATTGTCTTCTTTGTCAAAAAAGCCCATTTCATCGCCGTCCTCGACCTCCAGTTCTTTGAGCTCCGTACCTTCGTTGGAATCCAAAAAGTTTATCTTTAACTTTTGGCTGGGTGACAGGTCATATACCAGCTTACCCTGATAATCTCGGAAAAACGGCAGCATGGTGCCCTTGGGCAGATCGCTCATTTGATTGAGCAGCATATCGTACCATGTACGGCGGGTGGAAAAAAACCACGAGCCGTCACCGCCGGATTTGGGTACCGGGCCCTCGAGAAAAGTTTTCATATCAATCAGACTGATGCTGCCTTTTGCATGGTGCTTGAACCGGTCGCCTTCTTTGTTTTCCACCACAAGCACAGCGGATAGCTTGTCACCATATTCTGCCGGAAAGCCGCCGGGCAGCAGTTCAACGTACTCGATGGCGTCAGGATTAAACATGCTGATGGGACCGCCGAATATCTTGAGGCGGTACGGATTAAAGACCGTGACATTGTCCACGATGATCAGGTTTTGATCGGGAGTACCGCCGCGTACATAGAATTGGCTGGACAGATCGGAACGGGCCACAACGCCGGGTAATGCTTGTAAAGTGCGGAACAGGTCCTCTCCGCCGCCTGCAGTGGAGGATACCTGCCTGGCCCGTATGGTTTTGATGCTGGGCCGGTACTGTTCCTCCATTTTTTTCTCCCTTTCGCCTGTAACGGTCACAACGCCCAGTTCCAGGGGGCGCGATTCCAGCGTAGCATTAACAGTTGTGGTTTTATTGGGCAGTACGACAACCTGGCGTTCGATCCTGTTTTTATAACCGAGTATCTGAAAAATGAGGCGGTAACTGCCGGATGGTACTCTCGAGATGCTGTAATTCCCGTTTTCATCGGAAGCCGCGCCCATTCGCGTACCATCAACGATCACGTTCACCGATTGCAGCGGTTCATCTGTTTTGGCGTCTGTAATACGGCCGGAAATTTTACCGTTCACAGCGGCAATGGATTGTGAGTGTCCCAAAATTGAAAAGTACAAGAACAGTTGGATAACCGGTTTCACAGTCGTTTTTCCTCCGGGCATAGTTGATGATAATCCTGGAAAATTATTGACATTTTGTCAATGATGTTATATAAATCGGGTATCTGTTGCAAGTGCAATACAAATAATGTGCCTTTAGTAAATTATTAGCCAAGTGCTTTATTTTAAATGTTTTGCTTTCAATAGGTAAGATGGAAAAAATGTGAATAATTTGTACAGTGTATATTTTTTGCAACACTTCGTCAAGTCACCTCCGGGAGGTGGGTATATTGATCAGCGCATCAAGACCATTTTCCTCATTGACGTAAATTCACCTGCAGTGATTCTGTAAAAATAAATTCCTGAAGGAGCGGGTATGTTGCTTCCATCGGTGCCGTCCCACCGGATTTTATGAAAACCGGGCAAAAGCCTTATGTCCAATAGGTTTTTTATCTCCTGGCCGACGATATTGTAAAATGAAAGTATAACGCGGTTTTCCCTGTTAAGATAGAACGCGATGGTGGTCGAATTATTAAAAGGATTGGGGAAATTCTGATAAAGGATAAACTTTTCAGGTTTATCCGCCTGCCAGTTTATATCAGGTGGCCCGGGTGGATAATCCCCGTCAAAGTTGCCGGTATTTTTTACACCTGTATTTGATTTTGATATTTTACCCACATTTTCACCAATAGTCAGGTCACATTCCTGCTGCAAAACGATCCAATAACTATGACCTGATTTGATGCTGTCGCTTTCAATATACTGATTTAGTCCTGTAACCCACTCAAATGCCGGAAGCAATACGCTGTTATCCGGCTGGTCGTTTGGATTTACAAATTCGACATCCGTGCTAACGGAGCCGACAATGTCCCATCCGGCGGTTGAAAAATGTCGTGTGAACGACGACAGGGGCAATCCAACGACCGTTCTGATTGCCGGAGCTGTTATTGCCAACCAATATCCTTTTTCCGGTTCCATCTGTTTCACATATTCGTATGAACCGGTATTCCTGTTCCATTCGTACGCCACATTTCCGGCCGCCTCGGGAAACAATTCAGATACGCTGCAATCTGCCGGTACCACCGCCACAGAAACCATATACCATCCGGTTTGATTGAACTCGTAACGAATTTCGGTTGTTTGAGATTCATATGCCCCAATATCGTAACCTGAACCATCCGGGCGAAGGGATCCCTCCAGGTCAAATACCACATCCGGGAGTGGCGTTCCGGCATCAATAGCCTTTGAGCCGGCCCGAAGGTGAAAATCGCCTGCGGCCGGATCGATAAAAAGTTGTTCGGGTGTGGCAAGCAGCGAATGATTATCATATCCCCAAAATTGCCATGCGGTGAAGTCTATCACCGAATTACCGCCGTCAGCGCTGAATCGATCGACAACGATATTATTATCGCTTTCAAATCCGCTGGGCGGCGGGTCGCAGATAACGATACTGCCGCACCAGGGGTGAAAACTGTAAAGTATATTATTGAACAGTTTATTTTTTCTGCAACCACTCTGAGCGATATTTATCGCCCAACGGCCATCCTCAGGCATTATTATTGTATTGTTTAGAATGCGGTTGCGCCTCGAGGCAAGGGCACCATCACTTCTAAAAAGAGCAATACCGCCGGCATGATTGTCATAAAGCAGATTGTTCCTTACGATTGTATCCGTAACTCCATCCATGTTGATTGCCGCTCCGCCGCCCGTGCCGTTTTCATAAATAATATTGGCTTCCACCAGACCGTCTGAAATGAGACCATCGCCCCCCATGCTTTCATCGCCATTCATGTGAACGCCACAGCCATAATTACGGTAAAGTCTATTATTGCGGATAACAGGTTCATCCCCGCTGTTGCTGCAATAAAGACCGTGTTCTCCATTGTCGTTGGATTCGTTTTGTTCAATAATTATTGAATCGCTGAATGCAGTAAAAATGCCGGTGACGGCGCAATGATGAACATGATTATTTCGCACGGAGATATTGCGTCCATTCCGAATATCAATACCCCAGCCGGGACTGTTGGAAACCTCAAATCCTTCAATTATCCAGTAAGCGACTATTCCGGTGTTTTGCCATGTCTCTATCTCCAATATACTGTCGTGCTTATTCAGTGGGCCGGGGGTATCCAGCAGCACAGAAGCGCCATTTTCCGTTTTTAATACAATACGAGCTGTTGCGGTCCCGGAATTTTCGATACGGGCTCCGGCATACGTCCCTGTCTGAACCAAAATCGTATCACCCGGTACAACGGATTCAACCGCGTGTTGAATTGTTAACCACGGAAGACCTGCATCTCCCGGATTTTGATCGCTGGCAGACGGGTGGTTGTTGTTAACGTAATATGTTTGATGCAGAAGGGAAGACGGTCGTATAATATTTTGTCCCCAGTTATCTTTTATTACTTCCATCAGAGGACAGGTTGAAACATCTGTGTGATTGTTCCTGTTTTGACCGTGTCTGAAATTAAAGTCATCCACTTCCTGGTTCCATTCCGGCCAGTATGGATCCCACACCCAGAGGGCATGATTCAATCCCCGGTTTTCAAACAATAACATCTGGTCGTTCATATAGTTGTCTGCGCCGGGCTCGTAACGCACAACGCCAAATTCGTTGATCGCAACCGGGACGTTAAAAGTTGATTTGAAATCATCAACAGTCGCTAAAAGTTTATCTATCCAGTTTTGATTGAATTGATCCGGTTGGCCGTCCCAGTCAGTATCAAAGAAACCCGGATATGTATTATTCAATGGAGGTTCCTGATGCGTGTAAACAAAGGGTGCGTACTGATGAGCGATATATACCGTGCGGCTGTCTCCTGTCGGCACGATATAGGGCAACCAGTCAACGGCGCTGTATCCCATACCGCCGATAAGTATCGGCGTTTCCGTGTCGACTTGACGAATAACACTGCTGATGGCGGCTGCAAGAGGATTCCAATCGTACAGGGTTCCGCCGTATTGACTATAGAATATGTCCTGATCCCACTCATCGAGCCAGACTTCATTAGAATTCGGTTCCACCATAAGATCATACCCGGCAACAATGGGATTATTCCGATAACGCAAAGCAGTATAACGCCACATTTCCGCCCACGCATTCTGTGCAGCCTGGTCCCGCCATACCTGATCGTTATAATAACTGGCATCAAACCAATCGTCATCTTCACCCCAGAAGAATGTAAATTCACTCCGTCCCGGACCGGTTCGAAAACTGATAACTGCAAACATGTCTGCGTTTGTTATCATGGACAGCAGATCGTCCAGGTTGTCCTGAATATTCTGATCCAGTACGTAAGGGGGGTTCTCGGAAAATAATCCGGGATGAGAGATATTGACGTAATTCGCACCAAATGCTGCCAGGCTGTCAAAATCCTGTTGGATATAGGGCGGCCCGACCGGACCGCTTCCCATAAACGTCGGGCCATCGAGTTCCGGATACACACGGCGTTGATAAATGTTTGCTCCTCGCAGATTTGTCCCTGTGGCCCAGAGTGTCCATTTATCGATAACGTTGCCGTGAATTCTCGCTACCGGATTATTTCCACGCAGCGGTGGAGCTGGTCTGAGGTCATGTTCCAGACCAATAAGTTTGTCCTTATTCAGTATCCAGATACACAAAAATATCAGGATCCCGTACTTGGAAATTTTGATGATCATAACCACCGCCCTTTTGGTTGAGCTTTATGGGGATGGCTGATTGTATTGCTGTGGAAAAGCTCAAATGTTCAGTAAAATTAAAATAGCATACTTGAAAATTAACGATTGAACTGCTAAAACGGGTGATACAGATCAAATTTGGGCAATTTTTATATTTTATCCATCTATTATATCCCCTGAATCTGCGAATTCTTCACATTCAAGTTTAAAGCTCGGCGTATGTACGAGTAAAAGTCTGGCTTCGGTTAAACCGGTATTTTTATAACGAAACCGATCACCTTTTGGAACGATACAACAATCACCGGCAGAGAGGATTTGGATCTCTTCCTTTATCGTAAATAATATGGTCCCGGCAATAACATAATAATATTTATCCGATCTGGTTGACCAGGATAATTTATGGCTTACCCCTTTCGGAACGGTAATTTCCGCCATGGAAGAGCTGTTGTCTTTGTCCGCCGTAAAATCGAAAATTTTAAGCCCGTCGAATTCAATAGGTTCAATTGATTTCCGTTTTATAACCATAATAACTCCGGTATATATTATAATTGCTATGCAGAAATTGGATGGAGTATCAACACAATACCAACCGTCTCTGGCAAGAGACGTGACATCACCACACCCTGCTGGCTATTTGTTTTGTATCTCGCTGTTATTCAAGCCGGTCAAAACTTTCCCTGGTTATTTCCGCCTTAACTTTTCCGGTGTGAGAAATGCCTTTGGGTTCGAATAATATCAGCTTGACATGGCCTTGAGGGACAACACGGTGCTCAATTCCTCTTTGGACAATATAAAATTCACCGTTCTGTAAGGTGATTTTTTTATCTTTTTCATATATGTCAAGTATTCCATCGACAACAAAGAACATTTCATCTTCTTTTTCATGGATGTGCCAGGGAACCTTGTCGCCTTCACACCGCACCACCATGACGTTTTGACCGTTTAATTCACCGATAATTTTTGGCGAATATGTATCATTGAACTTTTCAAAGCATTTTTCGATATTTACTGCATATGCCATTTATTTCCTCCGTGTATTTGGGTTAAACTCGAGTTGACGGCGCTTCAATTTCTTGTGTTGTGGCGATTTTGATAAAGGTCATAAAGTACCGAAAACGGATAACCGGTAAATTTCATGATGTTGTTTGAATACTCAAGCGCGCCATTCCACATTCACTCAGCCTATTCCGGCGAAACTGATTTAGATTGGTGATTTTTTCTTCTCATCTCATATACACCCTGAAGACCGGAATAGAAATAAAACTGAAATATCTTTGCCATCAACGGCGGTTGAACAATATAGTAATCAGAGGACAAGTAACGATTCTTAATTTCAATTTTCTCTATTTCTTTGCTGTCGTCTCTGCTCTGAACGTCGACAGAGACAACGGTACAGAAATCTGTCTGGTTGCCCTCAGCTTGCACGGTGACCTTTCCGGATGCGTCTCGAACTCTGGATTTGCCGCAAAAGTCGTATCTACTTTGCTCAAGCGGCGGCAGGGGATAAAATCGAGGCGTCTGGCAAGGAGTAAAAATTTTACCACCTTGAATAAGGCCGATCTTTATCATTCACACTCCCGTTGCTGTTGGTGTTACGAGTTTTGTCGTTTATTACATGCAATCTTGTTAACAGTCTCGAGGGAGACGAACCGTGCTATAACTCCAGCGTTTGGTCAGGTTTTCTTGCTTTGTTTCACAATGATGACGACTTTACCTCGGGCGTGACTTTTTTCCAGATATTTGAAGGCTTCAGGGGTATCACGCAGCGGGTAGGTCCTGTCGATGACCGGTGTGACCTTGCCGTTTTTAAAAAGCTCCTTCAGAAGGAGCAGGTCTCTATTGTTCGGGACTGCAAGATACATTTTCCCCACCCGGCTCATGAACATTGACAACAAAAATGCCTTGAATACATAACCCATGCCGCCATGGCCGCTGTTTGGAATGATAATACCCTGTGGGGTTAGCACATTTCTGAGGTCTGAAAATGAACGGCTTGCCACATTATCGAGGATGAGGTCGTAACGCTGTCCGCCGAACACCTCGTCACCCGGTTTAAACATTTTAACATTTTTACCGACCGCCTCAACACGTCCTGCTACGTCCTATCCAGGGATAAAGTCTTTTGGCTTGGGAAATCCGACAGTCAATCGCACGAGCCATGGACTTCCCCGCATGGAGAAGATATCTCCGGCGTTGATGGATGCTGCCTTTACTCTTACGAGTACACCGTTATCCTTAACCACAGGCATGTCCACCTCTTTGAACTCGAGGACGTCCGGTGAGCCGTAGCCGTTTTGAACGATAGCATTCATGAAAATTTCTCCGTTATTATCTTGATCTGGTCACAATTGCTTACGGCAATAAACACCTCAATGTTTCAATTCTCGACACTCGGACCACCGGCACAAGTCACACTGCAGATTCCATTAGAGACAAATTTCTTCTTATTTGTCTTAAATGCTCATTGACGTGTTGAATATAGAATTGTATCAATTCCTCCAGTGATAATTCTCCTCTTACGGAATGAATCCCCTTTTTCTGAAACTGTTCCGGTAAGAGTCTTGAAAGAAGATTGTAATTCACTTTTCTCATCAGTTGAATGACCTCAAGCGATTCATTTAATTCAACTTTGTTATAGTCCAGGATGATCGACCAGTCCATTTCGTCAAAATAAACCATTATCGGATCTTTGTTGGCGAGTATGGTTCTCATTCTGACATGACTTTGAACTTCCGTATCGGCCAGATGTGCCAAAATCTCATGGATCGACCATTTATTGATAGCGGGTTTAAAGTTAATTTGATCGGTGGAGAGTTTTTTGAGTAAATTGAATATTTCCGTGTAATTTGTTTTGTATTCGGTGAGATCCATAAAAGTCTCCTTTTTTCCCTTAAAAAATAATAGCGAATAAACTCGCAAATAGCAAGGAAAAACTGGAACGATTGGGACCTCAGCTTCGGGGTGGATAGGAAATATATATTCCGGGTTTAAACTGATATTTTTAAAATACCTCCTGTGCCACCCGAAACTGAGGTTTTACTTTTATTTATCCGAATCCGTTTGAGTAATTTATAAAACATAAACCAGTGGAAAGGCCTGCAGATGAGTAAAAATAAAACTCGATCATTTTTGTGTCTGATTCCAATTATTTTTTTTTGTTATATATCCGGTCTGTTGGCTGACACCATCAAAGCGGAAAGGATGTTGCCGGCGGCGTTTATTTTAGTGCATTAACCTTTGGCCGCCAAAACAGGACAATTAACAGGAAAATGCTGTTGATGCGGTGACATTAAATTGTGCGTTTTATGGCGGTTTGCTGATTATTTTTGGGGATTTTTCAAAATGATGTGGATTGTAACGTTCCATTATCAATCCCGAGACCGATCGTCTTCCCATTACCTCCACTGAAATTAGATTTTCAAAATAAGTATAATAAGACTTGATATGATTTATATTTTTTTTATCTTTATTATTATTGAATTCTCCGGGATTTACCCTTTTTGTATATAAACAATGCAATAAAAGAACGTGACTTTTTGTATAATTTTATTCACCAAGCCGGGAAATCAAATGAAAACAAATTTAATCATTGTGCTGTCCCTCGTGTGGATGCCATTCCTTTATTCACAAAGCGGTAATGGGAGGGATGACTCTATTCTTGGCCGTGGCGATCTCCAAAGTAAAAGGCAGAAAGACCATTCCGGTACAAACCTCACAGATACTGCATACCGGAACAATGCTGATGACCTGAACGGACGTATAATGCCGTCAATACCGTCACCCGCGGACAACAGTGCAAACAACAGGCATCAATCCGTCACCACAGGAATACAGCAGGTACCGGAAAAGATGACAGTGAAAAATAGCAGCGGCCAGCTTTTGCTTGACATCACCGACGAGGGCGGATTTGGATCCATCACTATTCCTTCGGGTTCGGCGGTAGCCGTACCGGATGGCAAACTTTATAATCTGAGCGGTACCCTGTACTGGAACGGCACCGAACTGGAGGCAGGCGGACAAAACTGGAATCTTACCGGCAACAGCGGAACGGATCCGGCGGTCAATTTTTTGGGTACGGTCGACGCCCAGGCGCTGGAATTCCGGGTTAATAATCAGCGGGCGCTTCGGATCAATCCATCTCAATCGGTTATCGTCCCGGATGCTCCAAACATGATTGCCGGTTGTTCTGCGAATGTTGTTTCTGCTGCCTTTGGCGTAACCATAGGCGGTGGCGGTAGGACGGATTTTCTGAATGTCGTTTCGGCAAATGCCGGTACGGTAAGTGGAGGATATGGGAACCAGTCGACGGCATGGGGATCCTTCGTCGGCGGCGGGCTCGTCAATACCGCAGGAGGCGGCTTTTTTTGGGGATGCGCCGTTGTGTCCGGGGGTGAGCGTAACGATGCAGATTCAGATTACGGGACCATCGGTGGTGGTAAAGACAATTCAATCACTGATGACGATGGCACAATCGCACACCATTCAACCATCGGCGGCGGTGAAAATAATGTCATAGAAGATGCCCACCACGCCGTCATTCCGGGAGGCGGTAACAATGCCGTGACCGGTAATTACAGTTTTGCCGCCGGCCGCCGCGCAAAAGCCAATCACGCCGGGTGTTTTGTCTGGGCGGACAATGAGGATGCGGATTTTGCCACTCAAAAGGCAAAATCATTCATTGTAAGAGCTTCCGGAGGCGTGGGTATCGGTCTGAACAATCCCCAGTATCCCCTGCACATGGCCAGCGGTGCGTACGTTTCTGTTGCAGGAATATGGACGGATGCCTCCTCGCGCGAATACAAGGAAAATATTAAGGATTTAAGCCTTGCCGACGCCTTGTCCGCGCTGGAAGTGTTGCGTCCCAAATCATTTAATTACAAAGCCGATAAGGATGACAATTGTCTGGGTTTTATCGCCGAGGACGTGCCCGATCTGGTCGCCTCCAAAGACCGCAAAGGGTTGTCTTCCATGGACATCGTCACCGTTGTCACACGGGTCGTTCAACAACAACAGTTGGAAATTATGCAATTAAAGGCCAAAATTGAAGAACTGGAAAATAAATAACGGGCTGTTTTTTGTCACCTGTGTCCTGTTTCTGACAGGCAATGTACTGAACGCGGGTGTCGACCTGCAGATCTCCGGTGCGCTGGTGGAAACCACCGGCAGTCCATCCGTGCAAATTACCGGGGATGTAGCTGAGATCAATAACGGATACTTTAAAGGTATCATCACCTCGGGCCCGAGGCCGGCCATGATCGGTTTTGCCGGCTTTGGCGTGAATACGGCCATGAACGGCACCATCACCCGAATGACGGGCGCGCCGTATAACAAGGGCAACGGCGAACCGGTAAATTTTAAACGATACTATACCATAGAAAACAGTGCAAACGTCTCCAGCGGTATAACGATAGAATATGTATCAAGCGGAAATTTTGACGAACGGAACGGACTGGTCAGTCCCTACTTTGTTTATCGTTACGACGGTAACTGGAATTTTTACGGCGCCGGCTCGAGCACCCCTCCGGTTTCCGGTGAAGGCGCCCAAATACCGGCCGGCTCCTCCGACTGGCTCATCGCCGATTTTGTTGATGCTGAAAACGACGGCATTCCCGATGTGGTGGAAAACGGCACCGGTGACCGGGATGGCGACGGTATCCCCAATGAAGCGGACATGGATCCCACCGGATGGATTTACGACGAGGCAAACGGTCAAATTGTCAGCGGCGGTACCATTTCGATAACGCCGCCATCCGGCGTAACTGTTATTCACGACGGATCAAACGGATATTATCAATTCGCAACGTCGCAAAACGGCGGTTATACACTGTCCTATACTCCGCCTGCCGGTTATACGGCAAGTCTGAACTGTCCGGCACAGCAAGGTATTCTTGATGCCAATCCACCCCCGCCCAATCCTCTGGTTGTCGGTCTTGGCAGCCAGAGCGGCTCTACCGGTGTGATGACCAACTGGAATTGTAATGATAATCCGTATTACATGACCTTTTATCTCGAGGCCGGTGATCAAATTGTCATCAACAACAATATCCCGTTACGACAATTACAGCAAACGTTCACCATTTCAGGCCAGGTTACAATCAATGGTTCTGGCCTGGATGGTGTAATCATATCGTTTTTTGACGGTAATACGATGCACCAGGAAATAACAGCCGGCGGGGGATACTCCTCTCATACTGTTTCGACAGGATGGTCAGGCACTGTTACACCCACCATGGCCGGCTATTCGTTTACGCCGGCATCAGCCGTTGTGGGGCCCGTAACCGGCAATATTGTGCAGGATTTTGCGGCCAGCCAGCCCATCAGTGTCGAACTGGTTTATTTTAATGCCGGTGTGGAAAAAACTGCTGTTGTCCTGAGCTGGGAAACCGCGAGCGAATCCAATCACGCCGGATTTAATCTGTACCGCAGGTCAACAGGAAACGAAGATTTTTTGTTATTAAACAAAGATCTTATTCCGGCGGAAGGAAATTCGGTATCGGGGCATCTGTACCGGTACATCGATTGTCCGGAGAAAAACGGCAAGTATTTTTATCAACTCGAGGATATTTCTCTTGCCGGACAAACAACCCGCCATAAACCGGTAGAAATCGATTATAACGTTCTGCCTTTAAATTTTTCAATATACCAGAACTATCCCAATCCGTTCAATCCCTCGACCAGCATTCGCTACGAACTGCCCGAAAAAGTATTTGTCAGCATAAATATTTACGACACCGGCGGCCGTCTGGTGCGGCGGCTGGTAGAGGAGGAAAAATCAGCCGGAACTTTTACCGTTTCCTGGGATCGTACCGATGACCGGGGAAAGACCGTTGCCGGGGGTGTGTATTTTTACCGGATGGTTGCCGGAGATTTTGTTCGTACGTTGAAAATGACACTGGTTAAATAAGGATCGATATAAATCTTTTCGGCTTTAAGGTATAATGATGAAATACATGATGTTTTGAGATTACGACAAAAAAGTATTCATACGGGGTATTTCGGCAAACAACCGGCAAGACTAGTTGAATGACCGGTAATTTATATTTCCTTCGTGTGAAAAAAAGCTCTGAACCGAAAATTTACATTATATTCCCCGGGAGGTAAGTGGCGCATTTGGAACCGCTCCGGCTATCCCTTTGCGGCGGCCTTTTATATTTTGCCCTTCCAAACAGAATGTTAAAATAGCCGCCGCAAAGGGATGATCCTCCGCGGCTCCGCGAGCCTCCTCAGCACGGGCCGGTTTCCTTGAACGGTCTGGTTTTTTTCCGGTGTACCTGGTTCCTTGTGAACATCAATTGAATATTCGAGACGGCCCGTGCTTCCGGGGTCTCGCTCCGCTGTCTTTTTATGGAAAAAAAAAAGAGTTCTCAGAAACTTGCTGTTAGTTTTTCACCTCTCCAGTTTCCACGGTCAGCCGCGCTTCACCACACCCGTATTCACCGTCACATCCACCACTTCGATTTTGGCCGGATCGTGGGTGCCCATTCCGAGCTCATCGGCGATTCGTAGATAATTGTCCGTTCCATCCCAGTTACCCGGCAGGGAAGAGACGGCAAATGCGCCGGTTTTATCCGTCGCTGTCGGATCGAAACCAAATAAAACGGTTCCAACCGCGTCAGCCGCAACAGGATCTTTGCTGGTGATCAGGGTATTATATGTAACCGGTTTAAATCCATCGTTCCACGGTCCTTCACCGTTGTCCGCGGTTTTAATGGCATCGCACACCGCTAGATGAATGGGGCGGATCCGGTTCAAGTCTACAATCGTACGAACCAGGTTTTCGGTAGCCGCGTATTTGCTGTCAGCCTGATGAAATTTTGTACGTGTAAGACCGCCGGATGTTGCGTATTTTGAGCCCGGTACCGATCCGATCATGTTTTTCATGGCATTGGTCATGCCGGCGCCGTAATGGCGTTTGGTTTTCGGCAGGGAAATAAAACAGTCAAGATCGTAAAAGACACCATTGTGGTAATAAAAGTCCCAGTGGGTTAAAGGATCGGGAACCTGCTTTTCCACAAAACTGCCGTAGGGAGCGGCTTTATTGAGGTCGATGTACTCGGCGCCCAGATAATTGACCACGGCTTCATAACCCCAATCCGTTACCGACTCCCAGTCGTAATTGGCTTCCATGACGTATATTTTTCCGGCTCCGGCGTCCTTGACCAGTTCGCCCACCACCTTTAATATTTCCGGATGCGTCCAGTATAATTCTTCAGCACTCTCACCATGGTCCCTGGGTGTTTTGCGTGCCGTACTGGCCCCGCCGGTCATATTGAGCTTGAAACCGACCGTGTCGCCCGGCTTTATAATGTCTCCCAGGCCGCCCAGTGCTTCGAATGATGCCTGGATGTTCTCTTTGAGAGCTTGATAGTTATAATTGTTAACGGTAGCTGTAGCCACCTTGCTTGATGCGCTTCCGGAGCCGATCCTGCTGCCGGAAACGGGAGAGACCGGCTGCTGCAGCAGGGCCGCTTTTGTATCCGGACTCGCCGGATTTTTACCGCACGCACCGGCTAAAACACCGGCCGCCGCCAGGCCTGTTACGCCGAAAAAACGCCGCCGTGAAATGTTATTTTTGGATTGATTTGCCATCTGACATGGCCGAAAAGGGGGAGTTGATTTTTTGCTCATTTTTCTTCCTCGGTTTTTGTTTGATATAATTTAGGATTTGATACGGAAAATCAAAGGAGAATTTTTTAAAATTACTTCCGGGAGGTGCAAAATTACTTCAAGCGTGTAAAAAGCAAAAAGTTGTGAAAAATTTGTTTAATGTATATTTTTTGCAACACTTTTTAAATTACTTCCGGGAGGTGCAGAATCACCGCCCGAAAGTGACGTCCATTTAATACGTCACGGGCCCCAAGTATATACATTATTGTTTTGAATTTATTTTTCAAATTTGTATTATTCATAAAACAATCAGTTCAGTTCATCTGTTATCGAAATCAGTTAACCAGGAGTGGAGATATCCTATGAAAAGCTTTTTTACTGCTATTTTTCTTCATGTGATGTTTTTTTCTATAATGAGCATATCTCATTTAGCAGCGGAAGAATATTACAAACCCGTCGCTGATGCCTATGTGCGCGGTGGAGAAAACGCCGATGTTAATCATGGGGCGGAGGAACTTCTCCGTGTCAGGGGCTCCAATTCAGAGGATAACCGGCGTAAAGTCTACATGAAATTCGACTTGACCGAATTTAGCTTCGCGGACGTCGGTTATGCTACGTTATGGCTTACAGTTGACCGGGCTGTCGGCGGCGGTAATATTGATCGGGCGGATTTTTATACAGTCTCGGATGACAGTTGGGAAGAGTCGGAGATCACCTGGAATAACGCACCGGCTCCGGAAAGATTTCTGTTCAGTGTCAATTTTCAACGCCAGATTTCTACGAATGAAGATATTGTATACGAGTTAGATGTATCCGAATATATCGCAGAAGAAGTGGCCGACGACAAAATTGTGACGATATACATGTATGATGACAGCCTGGCAGATACGGACACACGGATATTTTCGAGAGAAACGGTGAATCCACCCGAACTCGAAATTGGCATTCCTTATTCCGTGAAAGCCAACAGTATCAAAACGCCGGATAACGTGGCGCTTATACAAAATTATCCGAATCCATTTAATGCGTCGACACTCATTACCTACACGATTCCGAAGAGAGAAATGGTTTGCATCGACGTTTACAGCATATTGGGCAGAAAAATCAAGTCACTGGTAAATGGAATAGAACCCGCCGGAACAAGAGTGGTAAAATGGGACGGCAAAGATGATAACAACATGAATATGCCAACAGGAATTTATCTGGCCCGTCTGCAATTCGAGGATACAGTTAAAACAATTAAACTACTTTTAAGTAAATAGTCGATTAATGTAATGGACTCGATCTTTTAGTAGAATCTTTACGTAACTGTTTGGCAACGATCTTTCGAAAATTAACACCGCACCTAAAATCCGGAAAGACACTCGATGTTTAAAAAAAACATTTTTGCTGTTTTTGAAACTGCCTGTATAATAGCTTCGGCGATGCTGTGGCCAGGCCGGCAAATTTATACTGCGACTTATTATATTGATGCTGTAAACGGTAATGATATGCAAACCGGTATGTCGGAAAATCAGGCATGGCGTTCGTTATTAAAAGTAAACTCTACGAGGTTTGAATCCGGCGATCGTATTTTATTTAAATCCAACGGTATTTGGAACGGCCAGTTAAGTCCGCACGGCTCAGGCGCAGAAGGTCATCCCATTGTTATAGATAAATACGGTAATGATGCTCCCCCGGTGATTGACGGCGATGGCATGCTCAAGCCGGTCGTCTATCTCCATAATCAATCCTGGTGGGAGATAAACAATCTTGAAATTACCAACAACGCTAACGTCGGCGGAGACCGCATTGGCGTTCGTGTGACCGCAGGTAATGCCGGAACGATCAATCACATCCATCTCAAAAGTCTTTATATTCATCATATCAAGGGAATCGTTGGAAATTCGACAGATGCCAAACGGACGGGCGGTATCAATTTTGCCGTGCTCGATGATACGGTTCCGACGAGATTTAACGACATACTCGTCGAAAACTGTACCCTTGTAACGTTGGATGGAAGCGGTATTTCAAATGAGGCGAATACGAAGGATTACCCCGGCACGGAAAAATGGCACGAACGAAAATATACGAATTATATTATCCGCAATAATTCGATCAATGATGTTTCAAAAAACGCCATCATCATGCGAATGGCGGACGCCTCATGCCGGGTCGAATACAACGTATGCTGGGACACGGCTTTCCGTGCCGGCACCGGCAACACCATTTTTTCACGCAGTTGTCTGGGCACTATTTTTCAATATAATGAGGGCTATCTGAACAGAACGACGGATTATGACGGCTGTCTGTATGATGCGGATTTGAGCAGTCCTGAATGCATTTTTCAATACAGTTATAGCCACGACAATAACCACGGTCTGTTCTGGAGCTGCACGGATGCCAAGGACAATTCCGTCATTTGCCGGTACAACATCAGCCAGAATGACAAAGGTAATATTTTTACCATCAACTATCCCAATACATCGGTTTACATATACAATAATACGGTATATATCGGTGAATCCACATCACCGACGATCATTTCCGAACGCAATAATGGCGGAAGCGGTAACCGGACTTATTATTTTCACAACAATCTGATTTATAACTTGAGCAAAACCGCCAAATACCAGTTTAAATCCGGCTATAACCGTTACATTGATTATAATTGTTATTTCGGTAATCATCCCGCGAATGAACCGAATGATGCCACAAAGATTACAGCCGACCCGCTTCTGGCTGCTCCGGGCAGCGGTGATATGGGAATTAACTCGGTCGATGGTTATCAGTTGCGGGAGGGTTCGTCATGCATCGATACCGGCAAAAGAATGTTTAAAAACGGCGGTCGAGATTATTTTGGTAATCCCCTTTATTATGGTGCACCGGATATCGGCGCACATGAATATTCGCCGGGAGCACCCATAAATCACCGGGATTCCGAAAACCACAAAACAACCGGGTATGAACTGGTTGGTATTTATCCGAATCCGTTTAATTCATCAACAACGATAGAATATCTATTACAAGCGGATTCAATCGTCAAACTGGAGGTGTTTGACGTTCTTGGCGCCAAAGTTAGAACACTGGTGAATAAGGAACAAAGGGCAGGACAGTACAAATTGTTATGGGATGGTAAATCGGAATCAGGTGGTGAGTTACCCTCAGGCGTTTATTTTTTGCGACTTTTAATACGCAAACCCGTTAGTCTTTTGCGGAATCGTCGTGTGTTGTTTTTGAAATAATCTATACTTTCGATGAGGATTGTTTTCCGATGTTATCAATCAACTATGATAAAATTTCTCAACGAATTTTAATACTGGTATTCAGTTTTTTTTTGAGTTGCAGTCAATGCTCCAACCATCGCGAGCAGCCGGTGATTGTTGCTTTTGTGAATGGCGAACCTGTAACCATTGAAGAATTCCAGGATCGAATGGTCAGTCATCGCGCAGAGGTTGTGCAATATTATCGGCAAACGGCAGGTGCGACTTACAATGCGGATTTTTGGTACACAGAGTTTAACGGCGAAAGCCCGGTCAATCGGCTATTGCAGATCACCATGCAGGAACTGGCAAAGATAAAGATAGAACAGCAACTTGCCAGAGAATATGGAATCGTTCGGAATACAAATTATCGTACATTTAAAAAATCATGGGCAAATGAGAATAAAAGACGGATAAAGGCATTTGATCGAGGACAAATTTTTTATGGACCGGTTCAGTATAGTAAAGATGTTTATTATCGATATATTCACAGCAATCTTGTCATCCGATTGCTGGATGCATTACAAAAAGATCACTTCAAGCCGTCGAAAATCGAGTTCTGTCGCTGGTTAGAAAAACAGAAACACTTGACTGCAGATAAACAACAATTGCTTTTATTTCAAATCCAAAGCGATCCTAAAAAAGTAATATACCAGTTACCTGATTCTATACCCCCCGCACTGCAGGATCGATTTTATGAGTATTTATATGACGAGTTTATCCGTGAAGAAATGTCAAAAGCGGATGTCAGAGTGATTCATCATTTACATAAATTAAATTTTACGATATATTAATTAGAATCTTAAGCCACTGCCTCTGGCGGTGGTAATTGACTTTTTGTATTTTATTACACTAGGAGCCTGTCGGACTTGTATCATAAGTATTTGTTTTTTCTACACCGCTGATTTTGAAGCCAAAATTTTAAATGCATAAAAATCA
>JAFGEC010000096.1 GCA_016931775.1 Candidatus Zhuqueibacterota bacterium
ATACCTGCCCGGCGCCACGGATACCGATATTTGGGGAGAGGCAAATGTCGACCGCAGCAAAATGATGCGGGCGGAGGATGTGGCACAAGGTCTGTTGCAGATATGCTGTGGCTCCGAAAATCATATGATTGAAGAGGTCGTTCTACGGCCCCAGCCTGGAGATTTATAAGGTGATACCAAAAGGGAGCTCCTTTTTGGATTTGTAATTTTAAAAAGGAGTGAAATTATGTTTTCCATAAAATATCTCGGCCATTCTGCGTTTCTTGTCACCAATCAGAACACGCGAATCATCATCGACCCGTTTTTCTTAAAACCAATGAAGGATTTCCAAAAACTTGCCATCGATTATGTGCTGCTCAGTCACGGACATGGCGATCATGTCGGCAGTGGCATTGAAATCGCCAAAGCGTGTGATGCAAGAATGATTGCACCGTTGGAGTTGGCGACGTTTTGCAATAAAAAGGGATGCAAGGTGCATGCCATGCAAATCGGGGGTGGGTATGATTTTCCCTTCGGCCGGGTCAAACTGACCATCGCCCATCATGGTTCAGGGTATGACCTGGGTGGTGAATCTTTTGCCTATATGGGTAACCCATGTGGTTTTTTGATCACCATCGAAGGAAAAACTTTATACCATGCAGGAGATACCGGGTTGTTTCTGGACATGAAACTTATCGGCGAAAAAAATTCCATCGATGCGGCACTCCTGCCCATCGGCGATAATTTTACCATGGGTATCGATGATGCCGTCGACGCGATTGAATTTTTAAAACCCAAATTGGCGATACCCATGCATTACAACACATTCGATTTTATCGAAGCGAATCCGCAGGAATTTAAAGATAAAGCGGAGGCCAGGGGATTCAAGGTAACAATTATGCAGATCGGTGAGACGATCGAGATATAGCAGAGCGATATATTTTCCCCTGTTCGAAAATCTCTACGCCCCCTCGGCGCGTATCTTATTTAAGGACGTTTTATTCAACCCTTAAATATTTAATGGATATTTTAATCAAGAAGCCGCAAAGGTACGCAGAGAAAAACATTCCGAGTTCGTTCTCATGATATTATTAAAGCGATTTTGGTTATTTTGCGTTATTCAGCAATCCTTCAAATTCAATATTAACAATAACATCAGCATCATGTAGCAATCGAAGATATTGCGGTCAATATTTAAGTTCATCAAAACATCAATAATTCCACAGTGCGCATTGGCGTCAACCTAATTGAGTGTTTAAATAAGATATTCAATTAATTTTCCTTGCTGGGCCATAGATAGATATCTTGATTTCAAAAGGTGTAAATGATACTTTGGATTCGGTACGGTATTTTTTTTTGAAAGCGCAAAATAATTTTGTATATGTGCATCATCATTTTTACATGGTACAATGTCATTTTTTTATACCACATTTTTGGACCGTTTTCTTACATGGCTGCCAAAAATCCGCCGTCCACATATAGAATATGCCCGTTGATAAAATTCGACGCCTTTGATGCCAGAAAAACCACCGCACCTACCAGCTCTTCCGGATATCCCCAGCGGTTCGCCGGCGTTCGGGATCTATACCAGGCATCAAACTGCGGATCTTCAGCCAGCGGCCGGGTCATACTTGTGAGAAAATAACCGGGGCCGATACCGTTCACCTGTATGTTGTGCTTCGCCCAGTCCACCGCCATGGCCTTGGTGAGCATTTTTACACCGCCCTTGGCTGCCGCATATGTGCCTGTGGTGGGCCGGGAGCGCTCACTCTGCAGCGAGCAGATATTGATAATTTTCCCTCCACCCCGTTCGATCATAGCCGGGACGACGGCCTGCGATGTCAGCAGAACACCTTTCAGATTGGTATCCAGCACCTGCTGCCAGGCGTCTTCCGAAATTTCGGCGAGATCACCCCGCAGGTGAATACCGGCATTGTTAATCAGAATGTCGATGCACCGGTGGCGCTGAAAAACATCCTGAACGCCCTTTTGTATCTGTTGTTTATCACATACGTCAAAGACCACGCCTATGGCCGGAATTCCATCACCGGCCATTCTTTTCACCGCCGCATCCAGTTTTGCAGTATCCCTGCCGTTCAGCACCACTCTGGCACCGGCACGGCCAAGCCCCCGTGCCATCACCCATCCCAGTCCGCTGCTGGAACCCGTAATCAGGGCGACCTTACCCGTTAAATCAAATAACGAAAGAACACCGCTCATTTACCTTTTACCTCTAATTTTTGACCGTAATCCAGCATGTTATCTGTGGTAACAACCGGAAAACCGGGCACCACAACCGGGTAGGGCTGGGACTCGTAGAGGACGAACATGTCGGTACGGGTAAGGGGTATTTTTTCAAATAAATCCGTATTGATAAAAATTTCAGGGGAATACTTTTTCTGAAGTGTGTCCACCAACGGATTCAGGTGTTCATTGATAATGTGTATATACTCCGTACCAAAACGGTCAAAAAGCCCGTTCTTCTGCAAAAACATGTTACGATAATAAGTAGCTAACATATCATCCCGCCACATGTTGGTTTGATAAATCACATCGGCACGTTTATCATAGCCTTTTTTGTAGGCTTCCTGGGTGATATAGCGGTCAGCAATCAGGTCGGCTATGGCGTATTTGAGCTGGCGTGCGAACTCGCGCTTGCGCATGTTTTTTTTGCGATATTGTAACGGGTGGCTCTGCATTTCCAGCCGCAGATCGCCGATGGTCATTTGCTCGCTGTTGAGGGAAAGCAACGGCTGATTTTGCAGCCGGTCCAGCTCCGTGCTCAATGTATCCATCATCAGATCACGGTGCTGCACCTCTCCCTTTTGCAGAAAATTTTGTTTCCTATCGCGCAATTCAAAATACACGGGCCCCATAATGTTGACAAGATCACGAAATCCGGTGGGATCGAACAAAAGCTTTTTTCCTGCCATTAAATCCACAACGTATTCTTGATACATCCGGGTTGCTTCCTTGATGGTCAAAAATTCGACCACATCGTCTTTTCTGTTTTGAATATCCGTGTTGCTGACTGCCGGCCGGAACCGCCAGCCCAGCACCTTCATAAACAGGTACTGCCCTTCCACATTCACAGGACCGATTATTTGTCCGACCTCTAGTTCCCTGCCGAAAATCACTTCACGTAAAAGTTCACCCGACTCTTCATTCCAGGAGATGTTCTTCTTGGGCAATGTATCTCCCGGTGCCATTTGCTCATAGAGGTCTTCAAACGACATTCCGGGCTGCTGCAACGCAACAGCGACTTTACGGGCAGCCGAGCTGTCATCCAGTGTAAAATATCCCATTCGATAGTTGCGGCCGAGCATATTGAACATTTGATTCACCTTTTCATCCTTCAGGCGTATTTTTTTATAAAACCTGTCCCGATAATACGCCTGCCGCATGGCCTGTTCCTGACGGCCCCGGATATAACGCAAAATTTGATCGTTTTGGACGATGCGCGCCGTATCGCCGGCTTCAAGCGCAAACAGTTTTTCAGCAATGAGCGAATTGAGAATGATCTTTTTGTGCTGATAATAATCACCCTTGCAGTATTCCGGTCGAATTGTGTACTCGGCACGTTTGATAAATTCATCTTTTGTTATGATCCGGTCGCCGATTCGGGCGACAACCTGATCGTCCCGGACCGAAGTTTTATCACGGCCGCACGACCAGATGAGTGCTAAAAAAATAAGAAAACAGGTAATAATAATCCGTTTCCGCATTCGTTTTCCCTTATGTTGTTATCAATTCAACAGGTGCGACGCTGTCATAGTACATCAACTGGCAATCGGTAGCAATGTATACTCTATAAATGAAGGTGGGGCGCACCAGTGACCGACTTTTATCCCACCCGTAATTGAGGCTTTACTTTTTTCCTGTCATTCCAACGATATAGAAATGAATTCATTTCAAAAATAATTCGATCACCGGCACGGTCACATCCGGAGGATTGACCGGCAGCTGAAGTGTGAGCGTTTCCTCCGCATATCCTCTTTCTTTTGCCATCCAGGCGCCTCTTTTCTCGGCGAACCGGATTTCAGATGCATCGTTGAGGAGTTGTGCGTATTTTACCTTACCGGCATACCCATCGAGATGCAGAGATTTAAACGGCCATTCCAGCACGTGAATGTACAATCTATTCAATCCAAGATTATAGGTCAACAGGCAATTGTCCGGCTTTTGAAACTCTTCCGGCGCCTGAGTACAGCCGTAAATGGATCGATCGTGATATTTGATCCACTCTCCCATACCCTGCAACCGGTCCATTGCGCGTTGATCGAACGTTCCGCGTCCGGTGGGGCCCACGTTGAGAAGCAGATTTCCGCCTTTGCTGACGGTCTCTATCAGCATCACGACCAGCTGGTGCACACTTTTCCAGGTGTTTTCATCACGGTAATAGCCCCAGGAGCCGGAAAAGGTCTGGCAGGTTTCCCACGGCACTTTTATATCGTTTACCGTAATCCACGATCGGGGCATAAACTGCTCCGGTGTTCGAAAATCCCAGCCACCCGGTGTATCGAGCAGGTCCAAACGGTCGTTCACGATCACATTGGGCTGCAGTTCGCGGACCATGGCCAGCAGTTTTTCCGACTGCCAGTCATCATGGCCCTTGCCGTCCTCGCCGGGAAAGCTGTAATCCAAAAACAGGCAATTTATGGTTCCAAAATCCGTTAGCAATTCGCGAACCTGACTGTGCAGGTATTCGGCGTATTTTTTCACATCCCGGTCTTTGGCATTTTGGCGAAATTCTTTATTATCCCGCATGGGATGAATACGGTCTACCGGATACTCGGGATGGTGCCAGTCTATGAGCGAATAGTAAAAACCGACTTTGAGTCCTTCGGCTCGAAATGCTTCCACCATGGGTTTCAACAGATCTTTGCCATACGGTGTGTTGGTCACTTTATAATCGGTGTATTTGGAATCCCACAAACAGAATCCCTCGTGGTGTTTGGCGGTGACCACAAAGTACTTCATGCCCGCATTTTTTGCCGCTTTGGCCCATTGTTCGGGATTGTAAAGATCCGGATGAAACAGGTCAAAATAGATCTGATAATCCTCATCCGGGATACGCTCGCGGTTTTTCACCCACTCATGACGTGCCGGCATGGCGTAAAGTCCCCAGTGGATAAACATCCCGAACCGTGCTTCGGTCCACCATTTCATGCGTTCCTGGCGCTGTTGTTCGGTCTCCTGCCGGTCAGCAGCGACGGCAAAAGCTGTGTACAGGCAGATAACAAAAAGAAAAATCGTACTATTTTTTTGCATCACAGGATCCTTTCCGGTTATTATTTATAAATAACAGTTACTTTCACGTCAATTACCACCGCCTGAGGCGGTGGCTTGTTTGGGCGCCCTGAAAGGTGCGCTGCTGATCCGTTTTTTAAATTTATAGTCATGGTTTGAATGATAAAAAAACAGTAAACGGAGCTGCATGTTTTACAATATTACGATTTAATATAAAAAACCAAATAAATACAGCGGGCGGACACGGCCCGTCGGAAACAGGATATTATCCTTGATCAAAAACGAGTTTTCCATATTTTACCGGATTTGCCGTACAGATTTTCACGCATTGGAGTATAATCAAATCTTGAATAAACGTCAAGTTATTTGACATTTTTTCACACTCATAGATGACAGCGGAATTCACACATTCACCACATTCTGAGGCCGTCCCGCTAAAAAACAGCGTACATTCTCCACTACCGTCGACAATAACCGACGGCGGGCTTCCAAAGTCGCCCAGGCGATATGGGGTGTGATATAGCAGTTTTTCGCGGATAACAGGGGAAGGTGGCGGTCAATCGGCGGTTCCGTATCCAACACATCCAGACCGGCGCCGGCAATTCGGCCGGAATTTAGCGCTTCCGCCAGCGCCGTTTCATCGATCAGAGGACCGCGGCTGGTGTTTATGAGAAAGGCGGAAGACTTCATGTGCCGCAGCTGTCTTTCGTCGACCAGATGTCTGGTTTGCGGGGTTAGGGGACAGTGCAGGCTGACCACATCGCTGGTAACGAACAGAGTCTCCAGGTCTGTTTGACGGATACCCGGCGGCATACCTTTTATTTTTTTGGTTTCCACAGCAAGCACATCCATTCCAAACGCCAGCGCGATATCCGCGACTGCACGGCCGATACGGCCGAATCCAATGATACCCATGGTTTTTCCGGCCAGTTCGATCAGGGGAAAATTCCAGTAGCAAAAGTCTTTGCTCTCGTTCCATCCACCTTGTCTTACAGATCGAGAATGTTCTTCCGTGTGCTGGGTTAAATTCAACAGATGAGCGAAAACCATCTGGGCCACGGACAAAGTACCGTAGGTCGGCACATTGGTGACCGGAATATTCCGCTCCCGCGCCGCATTTGTATCTACCACATTATATCCGGTGGCCAAAACGCCGATATATTCAAGCTGCGGCAGACCGAGTATCGCCTCGCGGGAAAGAACAACCTTGTTCAGCAATAGAAGGTGCGCATTTTTTGCCCTCGGCACCACCCGATCCGGTGCGGTGCGGTCATAGATCGTACAATGACCCAAGACCTCCAATTCACTCCAGTTCAAATCGCCGGGATTGAGGGTATAACCGTCGAGGATGACAATATTTTTTTTCATCACGATTTTGCTGATTTTGGTATTATTTTTCAAATATAACGGATTGCAGGTTAAATATCAATAAAATATAAGGAATATATGATACATTTTGGGGGCACATCGTTTTTTGGTGTGTGAATTTTAATAGCACTGCCATCGAATGAAAGGGTATAATTCATACTGGTGTTTTTTGAGCTTACATTAATACCCGGGAGGATTTGTATATCTATTTTTTCCCGCCTGAAACTGAAATCTTGATTGGTCATAAATTTTCCGCTTGATTTTTTCAGAAATATTACCCAGTATTTCCCGAAGGGATTAAAAGGTCATCAGAGTGGGAATTTAAACGGGACGAACCGGTGGGCTTTTTACTCCCAGGGCGCCTTTGTTCATGATATATGTATTGATATCATAGTGATTCAGACATCTTTATGACCGAGCAATTGCCGGACTGTGCGGGTATCATAATTGTTGTCCAGTAGGTGGATTATCCCGCGTGCGGAAAATGAAAAAAAAAATTTAACCAGGTATGTTTACAAATACCCGTAACCCGGATGTTTTTTTTACCGGCTTTTTCAATGACTGTTCCGTATAAATAATTGCGTTGCACTACGGCCAATAGCGGATCAATAGAATATTTTGAGGCAGGAAATGCATATTGCCGTCCCCATTCGACGAGCAACAAAAGTTGAAAAAAATGCCGGATAT
>JAFGEC010000097.1 GCA_016931775.1 Candidatus Zhuqueibacterota bacterium
TTATCTTCAAGATATGCCTCCATTAATTCATCGTCGAACATGGAGACATTATCCAGCATTTCATCTCTTTTTTCCAATGCCTGGGCCATCATGGCGTCCGGTATCTTTCCTTCACGAATTGTTTCACCGTTGGGGCCATCAAAGTAGAAAGCCTTCATGGTTACCAGATCGATAACACCCTCAAAATCTGCCTCAAGGCCAATGGGCAGTTGCATCATAACAGCGTTATGATTCAATTTGTCCCGCAGTTGTCGTGTTACCCTTTCCGGATCCGCTCCCATTCGATCACATTTGTTGATAAAAGCTATTCGTGGTACCTTGTAGCGTACCATCTGCCGGTCGACGGTAATGGACTGGGACTGAACGCCGCCCACCGAACACAAGACAAGAATAGCGCCGTCGAGAACCCGCAAGGCCCGTTCAACCTCTACGGTAAAATCCACGTGACCAGGTGTGTCGATTATATTGATGGAATAATTTTTCCAGGTTACATTGGTTGATGCGGATGAGATGGTAATCCCGCGCTCCTTTTCCAATTCCATGGAATCCATCTTTGCGCCGACGCCGTCTTTGCCGCGCACCTCGTGAATAGCATGAATTTTTTTTGTATAGAATAAAATTCTTTCCGTCAACGTCGTTTTTCCGGAATCAATATGTGCAGAGATTCCGATGTTTCGCATTTTTTGTAAATCAGTTATCATTTCCTTCTCAATTTTGTTTAAATTAATAAAAGAATAGCATTAAATTTAAGAATTTTTTTTGTAATTATCAACATAAAATTTCAACAGAGTATCAAATTTCACTATATGACATGGTCGTACCTGGCTTGAGCGGCCTTCCTAAATCCGGCAAAAATTCTTCCCGGCCACTTGTTTCACGATATTTTTCAACTCAAGAGACAACAATATAGTCGACACACGCGATACGGATATACTACTTTCAGCTGCTATTCTATCGATATATTTCACCTCGCAACTCAAAACATCATAAACTTGTTGCTCTTCCGGGGACAAGAGCAAATCAAGCTGTTCGCTTGTTCCTCTTTCCGGCTCCGGAATGGAAAATTCCTGAAGAATATCATGAACATTCTGCACCAGTTTGGCACCCTGTTGAATAAGAGTGTTACAACCTCGTGCTTTGGGATTGTTGATGAGACCTGGAACAGCAAACACCTCCCGTCCCTGTTCAAGTGCAAAATCCGCCGTTATTAAAGCCCCGCTTTTGTCACCGGCTTCAATGACCAGCGTGCCTGCGCTCAGACCGGCGATGATACGGTTACGACGTGGAAAATTTGGGGCATCGGGACCGGTACCGATGGGAAATTCGGACACCAAAACGCCATTGCCTTTAATCTTTTCCGCCAATCCCCTGTTTTCATCCGGATAAATACGATCCAATCCGGAACCCAAAACAGCCACGGTCCGTCCGCCGGACAACACGGTCGTTCGATGTACAATGGTATCCACACCGCGTGCCAGTCCGCTGATTAAAGTTACACCTCTGGCACACAATTCACGGGTCATTTGTTCCGAAACCAACCGCCCATATGGACTGGGAACCCTGGTTCCGACAATCGCAAGCCCCTGATAATCCGGCTGCCGCCATTCACCGCAATAATACAGCAAAACCGGCGGGTTGAAAATATTTTTCAACAAAGGTGGATACTTTGCATCCCAAAATGTCAAAATGTTTATTTTATATTTTTTCGCTAGAGATATCTGCTGCCGGGCGTGGGTAAAATCGTTATAATTTTTTATGGCCAGTGCAAGTCTTTTATCAATACCTTCAACCTGCACAAGCTCCTGCCAGGGTGTCCGGAAAGCGGCGTCTGCGCTGCCGAATCTTTCCAATATTTTGCGCACGCGCAACGAACCAATGCCCGGTACACAAAGCAAACACAAAAGGCCATATGGATCCATTTTTACTCACTTTCGAGTATATCCCAAATCAACGATAATAATTGTTTGAGATGATCACCCCTCACGGATGAAATAGTTATTGTTTCGGCCTCTCCTGTTACACTCTTTGAAAGTTTGTCAAAATGATCGACAAGATCACATTTGGTATAAACTATAATTTTGGATTTATCAAGCAACCTGATGTTGTATGATTCCAGTTCACTGACGAGAACCTGATAATCCCGCTCGATATCCTGAGATGAAGCATCCAGTAAAACGGCAAGCACACGCGTTCTTTCGATATGACGAAGAAACTGAATCCCAAGTCCTTTGCCGTCATGGGCACCTTCAATGAGTCCCGGAATATCCGCCACGGTAAAACTTTTCCCTTCCTCAACCCGAACGATCCCCAAGTTTGGGACAAGCGTGGTAAAGGGATATGCGGCGATTTTTGGTGTCGCCGCCGAAATCCGCGACAATAAGGTTGATTTGCCGGCATTGGGTAAACCGACAAGGCCTACATCAGCCAAAAGCTTTAGTTCCAGGTCGAGAATTTTTTCCTCTCCTTCCCTTCCTTCCGTAGCTTCACGCGGTGCTTGATGAGTGGGTTTGGCAAATCTTGCATTGCCGAAACCGCCTTTACCACCCCGTGCAACAATATATTGCTGCCCGTCTTCGATCAAATCAACAACAACCATATTTGTCTCTTTATCACGTACGACTGTACCCACCGGCAGCCGAATGACGGTATTTTCGCCGCTTTTACCGGTCTTGTTGGCACCCTGACCGTTTGCTCCACGCTGTGCTTTATAAAACCTCCGATAGCGAAAATCCATCAAAGTGTGTAAAAACCGGTCGGCAATCACAATAACATTACCGCCTTTTCCCCCGTCGCCGCCGCTCGGTCCGCCTTTAGGAACATATTTTTCGCGACGAAAGGCAACACACCCGTCGCCGCCGTCACCGGCCTTGACGGTTATTTGAGCGCTATCGATAAACATGTATCTTGTTCAATTGAAGGATAAAGTCGGCAGGCAGCCTAATCCTGGGCCGTTTTGGATAATTCAAACCGTTTTTGCCGGGAATCAAGCCCCAAGTCCTTTAACATACGGCGCATCTTAAAAAATCCGATTTTAATATTGCCGTATTGGGGAGAATTCAAGGTCCTTATAATCTGGGTTGTCCCTATGTCTGGATTAATAGAAATGATTTTTTTAACTTTTTCCTGAACGGATAATTCGGCCGTTGTCTCTTTTCCTGGCATTTTTTTCTGTTGCGGCTCTTTACGGCTTTCGCTTTTATGAAGCGGCTCCACATGTGCCGTCCCCGTTCTTTCAAAATCCTTTATCGATTCTTCAAGAGTATCAAAAGCTTTTAATATGTAATGAAATTCAAGCAGCTCAAAAACTTCATATACTTCAGGGATCATACGAACTAATTTTAAATCGCCGCCTTTTTCACGGATGCCTTTGATTTCACTTATAAAAATTCCCCAACCTGCACTACTGACATAATCAACATTCCCAAGATCGATAATAATATTATATGAGCCCGCCTTGAGCAGTGTATTCAGGGCGTGTTCTAATTCAGAGGACGTCGTTGTATCGATATAGCCGCCGATTTTTATTACGGAAATGCTGTTTTGAATTCCGGTTTTCTCAACTGACAATTGTATACCTTCCATTTTATGACATCTCCATATATACTATAATCCATACATTAATCAAAAAGACTGTATAATAACCGTAAAATGAAAAAAAACAAATCGAATTAATATAGCTGATAATCTATTAAATGTCAACAGGAAAATCCTGAAAGCTTGACAACAAGCACATTAAGACTTTACAACGGTAGTCAGTAGCCAATCGATTGGTTAAAATATTTTTTCGCACGGTTGATTTTTTCCTGTATATCAACACGCTGTGGTGCCAGCTTTAATAACGAATTCCAATAAGAAATCGCTTTTTTATAATCGCCTTGCTGTGCGAAAACAATACCCATATTTTCATATGCGATTTGATTTTTTGAATCCTGCCGGAGAACATTGTTATATACGCGGGCAGCACCGGTAAAATTTCCGGACTTGAAGAACGCATTACCAAGCAATAATCGACTTTTAATATCATCGCTGGTTTCAATCAGATTTTCAAGAATTGCAATCGTTTTCTGGTACTCCTGCCGTTCATAATAATGGTTTGCCCGCTGCAAGTCGGCATTTTGTGCCGGCAGTATATTTTCCCCCCCATAACCTGTAATCGGTCCACTTTCAAGTTCATTCATATGTATATCCGAAACAGCCTCCCGCAGCAGGGCATCAAACTCGCTATCCTGGTCTTTTCCCAAAAGGTCCTTTTCATTTTCCAAAATTTTCAATAATTCATCAAAGGACCGTACGACCTGTTTGTGTTGAACGGGTTTTCGAGGCTCGGTAATGGATAATTTTATTTCCTTAATATTCCACTTCTCATGGTCGTTGAAAAAATCATCCAACGGTTCCAGTAATTCATTCTCTATTTCCAACTCATCGACACCGATTGCACCGTTTTCACGTTCAATTTCTAAAAATTCTTCAAAAGGATCGTCAAGGTCATCCGTTTCAAGAACAACTGGTTCCATTTCAGCTTCAGATAAAATTTCTACATCCTCGATGTTCTCCTCTTCAAATTCCAACTGATCCTGTTCCTGAGGCTCCGGTTCATCCAATCCTTCACCCGAAGCGATAAGATCTGCAAATTCCATCTCATCTTTATCAATTCCACGCTCCGGTGGTCTCTCAATTTCCAGGTCTTCTGCTTGATCGGCTTCACTTTCAACGACAGCCGACTCTGCCTTATTTATCGGAACCGGTCGTTTCGGTTCAACCTTTGGTTTTTTCTCTTTTGATCCTTTGGTTTGTTCCTCTTGCGGTTGTTTACCTCGTTTATCAAACAGATCTTCCAAGGGTGTGTGAAGCAGATCGCCAATTTCCAAGGATAAAAGATCTGCCCGGTTATCCTCATATTCCTCCGGCTTTACTGGTTTTTCATATGACGGAACCGGTTTGGGCGTCGTAGGTTTTTCAGGTTTTGGTATTGGGACCGGCTGGGGTTTTACCTGTTTCTCAGGCAAATTTTTATCCTTTGGTTCCGGCGTACGAGTAGAAGGTTTGGATTCTTCGGATGTTTCATGTCGATCAAAATCCGGCCTTTGCATGATCACCTGACCGTCGATTGTAAGCAACGGAGTACCGGGTGGTTTCAACCGTTTACGTTTACCGCTTCCCCGTGCCATAAAAGCCTCACGCAGTTCCTTGGTATTCAGCCGGGAACGGACCAACTCCTCATAAATTCTTGCCGCACTGATGACTGTAAAACCATAACGCTCCGTATTGAGCTCTTCTGCAATCCGTTTTGCTCCGTATTCGGGATATCTTCTAATAACATCAAAGATCTGAGTTTTCTCCTCGATGCTCAGATGTTTTGCTTCAACCTGCTCCGTATCCTCAATTTCAAAGCTTTCGGTGCCGTCTTTTTCGAATGCTTCTTTGTATTTGTTAAAGGCATAGGTGGATATTCCAACAATATCACACGCTTTTTTGATACTCTCCCCTTCACTGATTAATTTAAAGGCATTTTTTGCACGATTCAGTTCGAGTTTTTCCGCTGTTGTTTTTTCCTTAATCGCAACCAGTGTTATGTCGTCATTTTGAGGATTTCCCTCGGTAAAGGAGTTAATTTCCTGATGCAACTCGTTAACAAAATCTGTCGCAGAACTCGTACCGTGTTTGCGAATAACAGTGAGAAACCGCTCTTCACCAAAAAGTGCGCGTTTTGAATTCATCGCCTCGGTAATACCGTCGGTGTAAACCAGCAAAATATCGTCTTCTGCCAGTGAGATAGTATCGGATTCTATGGATTTCCGAAAAAGTTCCTTGTCAGGAAGAGAGATACCAATAGGAAAACCGCGCGGATTTAAGTAATAAGTCCTGTTGGTGCTGGAGCGGTACAGTATCATGGGATTGTGCCCGGCGCTGGCATAATTCAGCTTGCGTTTACGGGAATCGATAATCACATAAAACAGGGTAACAAACATACCCTTTTTCATATCATTAACGATAAAATCATTCACTCGCGCAAGGACCTCTGCAGCATCCTTAAGACCGCGGGCCTCGGTGCGCAGAGCGGTTCGGATCATAGTCATAACCAAAGAACCGGGCACACCCTTGCCGGAAACATCACCGACAACAATCCCCAGCGTATCCTTATCCACTTCAACAAAATCAAAATAATCGCCGCCCACTTCTTTTGCCGCAGCATAATATGACGCCAGTTCGTATCCTTCTATTTCGGGAAACTCGGAGGGCAGCAGGATTTGCTGAATTTCCTTTGCGACCTGCATTTCCTTTTGCAGGCGCTCCTGTTCGGCGAGGTTTTTCTGTGATTCCCGAAGTTTTTGGGTGATATCGCTGAACGCCTGTGCAATTTCGCCCACTTCTGTACTGTCATCAATGTCCATTTCCTCCGCCACACCGGGCTGTCCCAATGCTTTCACCCATTCCTGCAGACGCCGGAACGGATTCATGATGATATAGATGAAAAAAAACAGGACGGCATTACCGATCACCCATGCCATCAGGGAAATATTGAAATAATACTGCCGGGCTTTTTTAATATCCTCGTCGATCTGCCGATAATCGATGAGTAAATGTGCATCGCACATTTTCTCCTTATTAATGTCGAGGACCGGCACAACAATATCGACAACTTTTATATGAGATATCTGATAGGTATAGATATTTTCCTGTATTTCCTGAGCAGAAGCCGGTAGAGTAAACGATCGCAATACGGAATCTTCTTCCATACTGGCAATGATGATATTGGTATTATCTACAATAAATGCGTTAAAAACGATTTCCCGGTGATCGGACATAAGAAGGTTTGTGACAGGCTTGGCGGTATAACCGCCTATCCGCGCATCCATCTGACTGCCGAGTTCGATCAAACTCCGACGCTCATCATTATCCAGCTGTTCCAGATTAAAAGCGGTTTCACTGGCGAGATTATAAGATGCGTTTCTCCCCCGGCTCAAATACTGATTAAGAACACGGTGCTCCTGACGAACAAAAAAAAACATGTAAACAGCAAGAATGATAAAAGTATATACGGCCAGAGAAATCAACCAGTAGCGTACCTTGAGACTGATGGGAATGGATGGAACGGAAATTTTCCTTTTTCGCGCCACATCCCTGTTTTTCAACAGCCATAATTCATTACCTTCTTCGGTTTTCCGGTAATCGATATCATCCAAAAGCCGGCGCATAATAAATATACCAAGACCGCCTTTTTTACCGATATCCACATATCGCTGAAGGTCGGGATCACTCACCTGACGCGGATCGAAATATTTCCCCTGATCGATGAGAACGATCGTTAAACTGTGTTTTTTAACCACAGCACGGATGGTAATATCACCTTCCCAGTCCCGGTATGCATGTTTGATGATATTTGTCGCCGCTTCATCGATGGATAATTTGAAAGCGTTAATCACACGCTCGGAGAATCCATAGCGCCGACCGACTTTGGTCACAAAATCACGCAGTTCACCCAGGTACTCGATCTTTGCCGGCACTCTAAGCTGATCTTTTACAACATGCCTAAACAATAATCCCCATTCCTCTTATTGTGTTCCGCCTTGTTCTTTTTGCTTTTTTTCCTTTGCGGCTTCTATCGCGAGTAATATTGTTTCATTTAAAGGTTGCAATCTAAGGGCCTCTTCGTAATATCTTATCGCTTCATCATACTGCCCTCTGTTAAATGCTTTATAACCTTGCGTGTAAATCTCTCTCACATTCGGCGGCATTTCAAGCCGCTTGGCATTTGCCCATGTACTGGCGTTCTGGTACTTGCGGTTTAACGTTTGATTGTTTCGATCGTACTCGAGTGCCTGCCGGTACAACTCGGCTGCCTGCGCCCATTCTTTATTGTTTTCATGGAGTGCGGCCTGACGAACCAGATCACGCTGGCGCAGCGAACCTTCCAAATTATTTATTCTACCGGCAATCAGCGATTCTTTAACCGTATCACCTGCCGCCAGATCCCGGGCCGAACGATAGATTGTGATGGCCTCCAATATCTGTCCGCTTCTTTCCAGCGTGTTCGCCCTGTCCAGTAAAACATTGACCTTTTTGGTCAATTCTTCAATGGCGTTTTCCTTCAAAATACGAATACGCTCGCTATCGGGATTCAGAGCCAGTGCCCGATCGCATTCCTGTATCGTACTGCGATAATCTTCCTGTTCAAAAAACGCCAGCGCCCGATTGTGAAGTGAGTCAAGCTGTTTTTGGTTCTCGGTCGCACGGGCAGCACTTTTTTCTGTCTCCAGCCGCCGTTCATACTCTTCTTCTTCCTCAGCTTTGATGGCGGCCTGGATTCTATCCCGCAGTACACGCGCCGGCGCCAGCTCTTCATCCTGGCCGCTTATATCATACGCCAGGGCCTTGTAAATAATAGCGTATGCTCTGTTTAATTCGCCGTTTTGAAACGCATTGAGGGCCTGCGCATAATTACTATTGATACCCGTCTCTCTCGCTCGGGCTGCTTCCTCACGTATCTGTTGTTCAATAAGCCGTTGCTCTCGCTCATGCAATTCCGCCAACCGCTGCTCGCGGGATTTTCCCACATTCAGTACAAACGAGATTCTGTGGCTGCTGCCGATGACCGAATCCCATCCGTTCCAGTAAGAATAATCCAGCTCCAGTCCGAGCATACTCAAACCGGCACCATATGTTAACTGGCCGCCCATGTTCCCGGTCTCGTTCATCCGGTAGTCATAACCCATTCGTAACATAAAATTGTGGCGAAAATCATATTCCGCGCCAAAATGATATTGAGGCGGAACGCGCTGCAAACTGTTTTTTGCAAAACGTTTTTCATTTATATCCATTTCCAGGGCTATTTTTAATCCACTCGCTCCGGATCCCAGGAGAAAGCTCTTGGAGAATCCCATCCGCAGGTTATACGGTGTAGCTTCACGGATATCGACGGCGCGAATGGAGCGCTGCACAGCATTCTGAAAATTAAAGCCAAATTCCAAATTTTGCAATATCGGCACCGAAAAATCGGGTGTATACAGCAATCCGATATCTGCTCCAAAAGCCGACTCGGTAATCGAACCGACACTGGAATAAAAAACACCGGGACTGGGATAGCCGGGAAAAGTGGCTCTTTCCAATTTAAATGTCGTTCCGACAGACATCCAATCAATCAAACGGATGCCGTAGCCAAACAGAAAAAGCGTCCGGCCGTAATTCTGTGTGTCCAGTTGAATCGGCGCATCGGATCCATAAATATTAATGTCACCGGTGGATAACCTTAAAATGCCCACCGAAAAAGTTCCAACAAACAGCGTGGGATGGCTGTAGGCCAAATAGTTATACTGTGTTCCGCCCGGCAGGTTCGTATAATAAATTCCTACGCTCATTTGACTCACTTTTTCGAGCGCTGCTGAATTCCAGTACAGTGCAAACGGATCGTCTGCAACGGACACATATGCGCCGCCCATAGCCATCGCTCTGGCGCCGACAGGAAAATCAAAGATATCGGTGACTCCGCCATATTCTCCCGGCATATTCGATGTTTGTGCGCTTATTTGCGTCGACAAAACCAGAAATAAACAGACACCGAGAAGAAATTTTTGTCGTTTAAAATTCACCGTCTAATTCTTTACATTAATATAACATTTCATAATTAAAATCAATACTTTTTTATAAACAATTATTTCACGACGGCAATTTTTGTCATCGCAGTCTCTCCGTAACCTGTCATGATATAGGCCAGATATACACCGTTCATCACCATGCTGCCCTGTCCGTTTGTCCCATCCCAGGTAATATCACTGTCATGAATTCCCTCACTCGTTTGTTGTTCCTGGCTCTGGTTATAATTCCATGAACGGACAAGTTGACCGGTAAGGGTAAAGATTTTTATTTGCACATCGGTCGGTTCTTTCAAATAATATAGAAATTTTGTCTCCCGATTCAACGCGTTGCCGAACGGATTGGGATAGTTGAGAAAAGTTTTCTCCAGACTTGATTCGACCAGAACCGCGGATGCCGACCGAAAGCCAAGATAATCTAGCCTTTTGCCTGTTGAATCCGTTAACATCAACTCCAAGGTATCTTCAATCACATCTGAAACACGAATGGCGGACGCGGAATCGATGGAGACAAAAAAATCGGCAATGCTGTTGGAACTGATGTCGGCAACAAATTCTATGGAACTGGGTTTGGTCCCTTTAATGGTATCGGGATTTGCGGCTTTTAAATTGAGAAAAACCCGGTTTGAGCGTGTTGAATCCGCGGTATAATTCTCTCTATATATATAGCCGTCACTTTTTCTGACAGCGGCAATACGGGTCACCACAGATGCCGGTGTCACCGGATTACCCTTGCTGTCTCGAAAATGCAGAGTGACACTCTTGAGCAACGAACGTACACCTGAAGAAACCTGCTTGTTAATAAGTTCCAATCCCAGCAATTTAACACCGGTTTTACCCTTTGTAATCACAGATTTTTCCATAACAGATAAGGGTTTGACGATCACCGCTCCGGCCTCAGGCCTTACCGTAACCCAGGCAACCTCTGAACTGACGGCCGCTTTCTGTTTCGAAAAAACATCCAGCGGCGGGTCGACAAGTTCGAACTTTATGGTATCCGGTTCGTCTGCAACATACGCGGGTGCCTGAATTTGCCAATCGATTTTGCCGGCTGATACTTTGGTCGTATCACTGGTGAAATAATCATCGGACGGTAGACGAATGCGGACTTTATAATTGCCTTCAACACCGGCTTCACCTAAATTATTTAAATCCACCGTCACTTTGAATTGACTTTTAATTCTAACCGTCGACTCTTTCACCTGGGATTGATCGTTCAAATACGCCATCAATTCCAGGTCCGCTTTGTTGACGGTTAAAAGCGTAAATGTCTCTTCAGGTTTGCTGACGGCTGCGGGTTGCCAAGAATTTGCATCTCTAGGAATGGTGATCCATTTAAAAACAAATCGTGACAAACCAACAGGTTTTGTCTCAGGTGCGAAAAGGTGCCAGACCGGCTGGTTTTCAGGCGTTAAGGAATTTTTGACAATTCTATCGGCCACTCCGCCTTGTAAAGAAAATTCCGGAGGAATTTCCAGACGAACGACAAAACTATCTGTCTCAAGATAATTTCCAGCTGCATTTTTAATGATTTGTGCGGTCAGCGAAAACTGTTGTCCGGTTGAAACTGTAGAAACCAGGTCTTCGGGTGAAAGGATTCTCGGCTGCAGGGAGAATTCCGCCTGTGGATAAACAGAGACGTTTAAATTATCTGACGTATGAAGCAACTCCTGACCGGACAATGAATCTTCCGATGTTACCGTTACCCAGATCACATCTGGGGAGGCGGACGAAGGTATGCTGGGCGCCGTTATGGTCCAATCAACCGGAATGGACGTTCCGGTTTGTATATTTTCCACAACCGGCAGCGTCGCAATATAATCCCGCCCGGTTGGACCAAAATGTATTTCCGCTTTTGACTCGCTGGTTTTTACATCACGCGAACTGATCAGCGCTCTGACTGTGAATTGCTGCAAAGTTGAAAGGGTATTATCTGTCGCACCGGACGGTTGGATAATTCTCACTTGATTAATCTGAATAAATCCCCTGTCCTTAGTGCTGACCTGTATTTCACGTACATCTGTGCCCACTTCTGCGGTGGTATTTGAATTTTCGTCATTGGGATATCTTGATATGCGGACACGAATTTTATGAAGTTTAGTAGTTACGGTATCCGGTGCTTTGATTTTCCAGGAGATTATTTCATCCATAGTAAAATCTTGCAGCCACGATCCTTCAACCAGCTGCAAGCCTGTATTATTTGTAGAAAAACCTAATTCGAGTTGACCACTAGATCCGCTGCCGATTCCGGCATCTCCCGAATTGGTCACCCGGGTTTGCAGGGTAAACGGCTGGCCTATGTTAAAAGTTGCCTTGTTGTTTTGAAGCGCTTCTTTTACATCACTGATTTCAATAGGATCCAATGACAAAATCGCCTTTTTCACCACACCGGTAATTTGCAGTGTTTCTTCCTTTGGAGGAAGCACACCGTTTTCTGTTTCACCAGTCACTTGAACTGTCACAATGTGAGGATTTGTATTTCGTTCGCGGGGGGCATAAATACTCCACTGAATTATCGCCTCCGTTTGTTTAAATGGAACCTGAGCCGCTGAATTTAACCGGTATTGCTGGGCTTCGGGCAGATCGGGAAGGATAATAAGCGCTTTTCGGTTTAATAGGTTTGAGGATGAGTGAATTTGAGCTGTTATGGTAAATTGCTGATCCGTGGATAATATACCATCCGCAGCCCCAGCAGGGGCGGAAATATTAAAGCCGCTAATCTCCAATTCAGATACGGCGGTACGGACATAAACATTGGCCGAATTGTTTCTCAGCTGCGCCGGCTCGTTATCATTCAAATCCAGCGGCTTCTGTGTTTGGGAAAATGCCGCCGTAATGGCAACTTTTTCCGTTGCATTCTCCGGGGCCTGAATCGTAAACGTGACATTGGTCGAATCGACACCATCGCCAAGGGCAAAACGATTGGATGCGGGACCTACCGCCGTATAACCATTGCTGAGCATCAGATCGATGCCGCCGGAATCGACAGTCGCCTTGCCAAAGTTTTTAATGCTGGCGATAATTTGAAATTGCCGGCTTGTCGTCACAACCGTGTCCGTTTGGGATGCCAAAAAGACGTTGAGTGACAGATCCGCAGGATTCTGAATACGCAAAGAGGCACTGTTCCGTCCTTCAATCGCAGGCCGAATAATTGCGGCATCGGCGCTGTTCTCTGAATTTGCGGCAATAATCTGCGCCGTGAAAATTTCCGTAATCTCGCCTTCGTTATTTTCCCAGTTTTCATTGCTGAGATAGCTGAAAACCGCTTGTCCGGTTTCGCCGGCAGGAATATGTTCGATTGTGACAGTATCGGATTTCGTTTTATTGGGAATCGAAAAACCGTTGGAAGTGAGTACGATCTTTACATTATCGACCCCGACCAGCTGTCCGGCCACAGCCAGAACATTCACATCAAATGTTTTACCCCGGTTAATCAGCGCATTTCCCGCTTTATCATGATTATTTGTTACAATTTTAGTCACATCAATATAAACAATAGCTTGGCTGGTCACTTCGATTCGCGCACTATTATTTTGCGCCTGAAGCTCTCCTGACGGGCCGATGTTTTTATCGAACGCTTTCAAATTGACGACGATCTGTACCGCCTTGTCGGCGATGTTGCCGTTTCTGGTGACGGTATAGATCAGGGTGTCGACCGTATTTCCACGAAGCACAAGATTTCCTGAATTGACCAGTGTATCCGGCGCGCTCAACTCGTAATCATTATCGACCTTTTCACCAATCCGGAACTGAATATTATTTTCACTGATATCTGAAAACTCTAAATCCGAACTGCCGTTGTTTTCCACTGCAACCGCAATTTGCCACTCGCTCTGATAATCACCCGCATTAATTTTCGTTACGGAAGGCGTCACTCTGTTGATTCGAAGCCGGGCGCCGCTCTCGAGCAATGCAAAAGTTGTATCGTTTTTCCCGGGATCCAGAATATCGGTCGTTCCCAAATACGCACGGCGATTTTTTCCAAAAGCTTTCAATAGCTGCGATTTGAAACCGACAGGACCTGGTACTGCATCATTTCGAGTTTGTATCATAAACTGCAGTGTATCGGAAGTTGAGCCGGCCAAGCTGGCTATTGTTTTGGTGGAATCGTCGAGCGTCACCAGGGAATCAGGATTGGCCGCCAGTTTAACCTCCAAATTGGTAACCGGTTCGGAGCCCTGGTTGGTCACCTGAACCTTGATCGTAAAACTTTGTCCGATACTCACATTTTTATCAGGATTTGGAGCCATATTTTGAGTCTGCGTTATTTGCAGCACGGCTGGTCTGTAAATTTTGGCTATAGCTGTAGAATCGGATCGATAGGGTGACAAAATGATCGCCTGGGAGCCATCGATGTCAACAGCGGATAAAATCTTCGCACGAAATGTCTCACCTGCTTGAAAATTCTCGACACTGTCCGCCCTGATCGTAAACGATGCCGTAGCAAAATCAGCTGTTTGAATATTACTCAGTATGACCTGATTATCTCCCTGTATAACCGACTTTCCCCCCTCCAGTTGAACCACGGCCTGCCTCAGCGGCAATTGTCCTTCATGTTTAATTTCAACATTGATCTGAAAAAATTGTCGTGTATTGACATGGCAGATACCCTGTGCATCAACATTTGTACCGCTGGTGTCCACAAAAGTACTCCAAATCCGCAGGGTGGAATTGGTACGGACAAAAATTTGGGTCAAATCCTGAACAAGCTGAGGGTCCGGTTGCGGATTATTAACATCCTGCGCACGTACTGCCGCCTGAACCAGCACTCTTCCTCCTGCGGTTCCTGTGTAACCAACAGTAAAAATCAACGTATCGGTCTCTCCTGCCGTCAGCAAGGAATCCGCTCCGCTGAGCGACGGTGCTTGAACCTGATAGGTTTCATCACCCAAGAACGCAATGTCACTCGCCTTGGGTTTTACTATACGCAGAGCCGCGCCGCCTGTGTTGGAAATGACGGCGTAAATATACCAATCCGTTTTTGATCCCGCAGTGACCGAATCCACCGATGTGTACAGCGTATCGATCGATAACAGACCGGGACGTTGTAGAAAAATCCGTGCCGTCGTATCCTCTTCGGCAAGGGCGGGTAAAATCTGAATCAAGCCCGCTTCGTTTCGAGCACCGGCGGACTGAATGCCCGCATGATAAACTTCATATACATTTGACGTATCGCCGGCCTGCACCAGTAATCCGGGTTCGGTCCATTTTGACTCACCCGGTGCAATGTTTTCCACAGTTGCGAGGATTCCATTATTAAACAATGTACGTGAAGAATCCGATTGGAATCGGACGGTTGCCTGCTGAACCACATCACCGTTACCGACATTGGATAGCCGTGCTTTAAGATAGTATTGTTGATTTCTATTCACCATAGTGTCCATGGGAACATCAACAATCAAAGTATCTATCCGAACTCGGGCTGAATCCTGAATCATCACCATTGTTCCCAGCCCGGTAAAAAAAGTACTATCGGATTTAATCGTTTGTGTATTGAGTTCCAGTGCGGAAATTTTTGCATTTATACTACATTCGCCCAGATTCACTCCCGGTAACACGTTGTTTATGGTAAACAACAAACTGTCCTGCGCACCCTGGGTAAGAAACAGTGTACTTTTACCTGTAAGGGTTTCGGGGTAATTGACGGTAAAGTTGGTATCACCCAGACTAAATTCTAAAAAGGTTATGGAATCTCCAAGAGATACCTGCAGATCGCTTTCACCATCGTTTTGCAGCCCAACCGAAACAGTCCACGGTCTTTGCTGGCCTTTTGTAACAAAATACTGTGACGGATGAAGGCGCGTAATTTTCAACACAGCCGGATACTGAACGATAACAAACGCGCCCCAATCCTTCTGCGCCGACGGAAACCGGGAAGCTGCCTCATCGATCATCCATACTTTTACCGATATCACCACCTTGCCGCCGGGTGTATTTTCACCCACACCGGTAACGGAAATTTTCAGTGTATCCGATTGCCCTCCGGGCAAATAAGCCGAACCGTTGGCCAATGTATCAGGTATATTCAATGTAAAATATTTTGACACATTTTTCAGGGTGTTCGAGTGGGTAAAAGTCACCAGCGCTGAATCCAGAGCAAGCTGATTGACACCATTGTTACTTACAAGAACATTGATTATCCAGGGATGCTGTTGTCCGCGGGTGACATTCGAATTGTCCACGGAAAGTGAATCAACCGTCAATTCTCCGGCCGAACTAACGACGACAGTCTCTCCCAATAAATCAAGTTCCTGTTCGAACGGGTTACCGTTTTCCAGACCACTTAAATAAACATTTGGAGCATAATTCCCCAGGGCAAATCCCGCAGGAAAACGATTGGGCTGAAAATATAATGTCCGAGTCGAATCGCCGGGTATTGTGATGCTATAGTCCAACTGCGTACGCCAAATAATCCCCTCTTCATTCAACTCCAAACCGGTTTGGTCGGGATCAAGCACCAGTGCCGCTTCACCTTCATTGCGCACATCGAGTGAAAAGGCAACATCACTGCCACGGGCAACAAACTTTGGTTCGAGGCTATTTTCCACATAAACTATGTTTGGTGGATTTTGGATATAGACCGTATCCGCACGAGCATCATTTGTGAGATCATTGTAATATTTTTGGGTATTCAATTCCTTGACTTGCACCTGCGCGACAATTTGATAGGAACCGGTATCCGTCGCAATGCTGGTAATGGGAAAAATAAGACTATCCTCGGAACCGGCTTCTAAAACGACACCTTCGGAAGCAGCCAACTTTTGCGGCATGTTGTATGTGAACTCTCCGCTCATTATACCTTTTTTAAAAAACTGAAGCCGTGTCTGCGTCAGCGATATCACATCGACCTCAACATCGGCACCACCTGTATTTTGCAATAACGCGGCCACATGCCATCCACCGCTGCTGTTTTTACTCAACGTTCTTTTTGATGCCCTTACGTCAGTGATTTTAAACTCCGACGAATCCTGAAGGGTTACAAAAACATTCAGATCAGAGGTAAGGTTTTTCGTCTCCCCGGTATTCAAAACCTGGTAAAACACCGTCGCATCGATAAAAACCGGTCCCATGACATCGGCGACGTCTGTTATCGTAAAAAGAAGTGTATCCGCCTGGTTGGCCGCCAATTCAAGGCCAAAGTTTTGCAAAGCATCCGGTTTGATAAAATCAAATCCGTCCACCAAAGCATCCAGGGCGTCTTTGAAAACCAAAACACTTTGTGCCGTATCTATTTTGACCGTGCTGCCGCCCCGGTTTATCAATACAACGGCAACCGGCCATTGACTGAGTGTATCACCCCGCGTCGCTGTAGTACGGCTCGGAATCACATTTTGTATTTGTACATTTTCAGGGCTTTGTACGGTAAATCCGCCATATGTATCACTCAAAATCGAGTTGGTATAAGCTCCACCGGTGGTTTCAATCCGCCCCATAATTAATATATCACCCAATTTCGAACCCGTCTGGGTGATTTGAAAGCTGATGTAGCGTGTTGAGGCGGGAGCTATGCTTGTGCCCGGTTCAACATCGCTAAAGCCCGTCGGTGCACTGATGGTATAGGACGATGTGACATTCTGTCCGCCGGAACGAAAGGAGAGATTGGTTTTTGCCACATCAAAGTTTATTTGTATCGGTGAAGCACTCTCATTAGACACACCCATCGTGACCGTCCAGGGTGCAGTCTGATTCTGGGTCACGGTGGGCCGGGATGTTTCCAAGCTTGCGATGGTAATCGCCGTGCTTTCGGTGACGTTAAAATACGCCAGATCGATCTTTGTGGCGGTTTGTGCAACGGAGGAGTTTTGATCGCGAAAATATAAAATCTGATCGATCACGATCGTCTCCGCCGGAGCGTTCAGGGCTGCCGTCAGGTAGTATTTCAATGTCGTTTCCTGTCCGCCGGTCAACGTTTCGGGATTACCGCCATCTGGAATGAGACTAAACGCCCATGACACATCGGTGTTATCGCTCAATTTGCGAAACGTAAATTTACTCGAATCAATATCGGCATTGGCGACATTGTCACCGCTACCGTTTTGAACTGGAACAAAAAGCGCCAGGCCACCCTGTCCCTGTGCCAGTGAGCCAAGGTCGATGGTGGACGTATTGATCAAAACATCCGGGGGGAATTGAACCGTCCATAAATCCGGTGTATCGGCGGCATTATCAACCTGAGGTATGCCGTTATAATCGGCCTGCAATTGACCATCGATAGTTATCGGCTCTCCTGTTTGGGCAATGGCGTTTACATTCACATAAAAAAGCAGATTGGCAGATTGTTCAGCCGGGATACTGGCAACGGTTTGAGCCGGTATGACGACGTATTCGCCATTGCGATTAATTGCGCCGGCTTTAAAACTCAACACGGCCTGGAGATTGGTCAGCTGATCTCCGCCGAAATTCTCCACCAGCATTCTTACAGGTACCGCTTGCTGCCCCTGGGTGACAGTGGACAGATCGCAATTGATACTGTTGATGCGAAAAGCATTGACTTTGACGATAGAGGTGTCGGCTTTTGTGTCGTCTGAGGCATCGCGAAAAATCACGGATTGATTCCCCGGAGATCTTAATAAAAAATCACTGCCGGGTAACGTTACAGTACCATTGGTCAAAGCGATAGCTTGCGTTGGAACCTGTGCGAGCGGATCGTTGGGGCATAAAATATTAATACTACCGTTATAGTCATACTTGCGATTCCCAAGCTGATCGAGGGCCGTAACGGTTATCTGATTCGGAAAAGGATTCCCGATTATAACACTTGCCGGTATACCTTCAACAAGAAAATCTCCAAGACTAGTCTGTTCAATAGGAAAAACTGCTGTGCCTGAATCCTTTATTGGAGGATCAAAAGAATTATATGTCTCTATAACAATACTGTAGTCACCCGGTAAAACTGGATTTCCAATTAAACCTATATTAATTTTTACTAAAGTTCCCGCAGGAATTGGTATTGTGCCCCACCTTCTTTTTATCGTAACAACATCCCCATCAACTTCAGGGGTGTCAAAACCTCCATCCAACGTTATTTGATCACCCGACGCGGCCATTCTAACATAACTTAGATCGAATGCACCTGCTTGAAACCTAAATTTAAACATACAATTTAATGCGATTGCCGTCTGGGTTATAAATTCAAATTTATATGTCGTATAATCGCCAGCAATGCTAAATTCAGGAGCAGCGGTAGGATTAATTAATATTCCTTGTGCTTGCAAAGAAAACGGCATTAAAGTAATTAATACAAGTAATATTTTTATTTGGCGATTCAACCTTTTACCCATAAGAACCTACCGGTTTACCGGTACCATTTGTATCAACGATTCGTTATACACCTGTTGTGATATAATTTGCTCCTCACGTCGAACGATAACGACGTATTCTATTTTTTCCGGCATTGGATCCGGATTGATCACCGTGGCAATACTTAAATCGCACACCTCTCCGGCGGATACCGTGCTCCCTTGTCCTGTTCGTTTTACATAGACCGTATCACTTTTCACATTGACAATGAAGCCACCTTGAATTTTCTGCGAATAGGCCAGCAAAACATGTGATAAATCCACAGGTGAACGAAACACCAGCATTATCTCATCATACGCAAGTATTTGGTTTGAGCATGTGAAATGTATCACATACATGGCGTTTTTACCAGCCCGCAGTTCTGTTGAAGTAATATCATCCGCGAAAGAGGGCACAAGATAAGAAAAAATTAAAGTAAAAATAACAACGATATTTTTCATAGTTCATTGTCTCAATTATGCAAATAATGTGCGAATTCGAAACAAAAAATCATAAAAAAAGCACTAAAATGGACTCTTTTGACGATTATTCATTATAATGCAAACTTTGTACCATTCATTCAAATAATAACTTTAAATACAACAACAGGTGTGCTCTTAAAGGCGGGGTGATACGGATCAACAGGAATAAATAAAACCATGCCGATTGATAAAGAACTCTGCTATCCATCATAATTTATGCCTTTCCCTGCCTCCAAGAGAGCACTACTTTTCTCATTCAGAGGACTGCTGCTGTACCGCGAAATTCCGTCATCACAGTCACGATTTCCCCGAACTGTGAGTTAAAAGTAATAAATAAATTTGTAAAAAACCAAGATAATTTTTTTAAATATCGCTTTTTTTTAAATTTAAGTATACCTCTCAATTTCAGATTAATTTACTTTAAAAGAGCCCTTAAAAGAATTAAAAATCCTCTGCCATCATTTTCCAGCAGTTTGAGTTTCGTTTTTGCCGTTTCAAACGTCGGATTTATTTTTACCGCAGATCTGAATTCCTCTGTGGCTTTGACAAAATAATGCCAGCCTCGTATCAAATAAGCCTTTCCAAGGCTCTGACGAAGATCCGCATAATCAGGATGTTGGCTGACGGTTTTTTCAATGGTTTTGATATAATGACTCAGCTCTTTATTGTCCTTGTCTAAACCGGCAAACATAAATTTCAGATAAAACTCACTGTCGATGATTGTGCTCGTGGTTAGTTTATCCGGCTGGTTGGCAGCTTTTTCCAAATCTTCCAGAGCATCTTTTAACTGATCCAGATTATCCAGTTTTTCAATACCACGTTCAATAATTTTTTTATTATATTCATCGGATAAATTCATGGCCGTTCGTAAATAATCCGTTGCTTCCTTGAGGCGTTCGATCGGTGGTGCCAATTCTGTGCTTTTTGGACTTTTAACGGCACTTTCAACGAGCAATAAGCCCCAGGTGTAAAATGCTTTGTGATACACCTTATTCAATCCGGTTGAATGTTTTATCGCACCAAACGCTTTGGCATATTCTCCTCTTTTGAAATAGGCTCGGCCGATCAATAAATGAACGTCCGGATAGTCGGGATTCCGTTGAATGGCCTCTTCAAGTTTATCGATTGCAGCTTTATAATCACCTTTTGCATAAAAGGCCTGGCCGAGTTCGAAGAGACAGCAGGTGCTATTCGGATCGAGTTTTTTAACCAACTGAAACTGCTGAACGGCTTCATCAAAAAATCCTTTTTCATAAAACAGATGCCCGAGCTTTTCGATGGACGAAGCGATTTGTGTTGATTGCACTTTTTCCGCGACAAAAAACAACAATTCCAAATCCGAGAGAACAAGTTCGTGAAATTGTTTAATCTCATTTGCAATATGGTTTGGATCCATATTTTTATTTAGGGTTAGAATACGTTTGTCAATCAATGTGCCGTTACTAAAAATAGAAGCGCTGGCTTGACGGTAATCCTCAAAGTAGGCGGTTTGTACGTGCAATTTTTTCTTACCAACACGAATATTCGTATTAAATCCCAGTTCCTGTGTCATATTATTTCTTTTCTTTTTTTGTATTTGATTTCTTTGTAGTCTTTTGTTTGGCTTTTTTCTTTTTGTAATCGGTCTCGTAAAATCCAGATCCTTTAAAAATCACACCTGCACCACCGGTTACAAGTCTTGTCACGGCATTAGAGGAACAAACCGGGCATTCGCTAACAGGATCTTGTACTATACTCTGGAATTTTTCAAATTTGTATCCACAGTTTTGGCACAGATATTCATAAGTTGGCATGCATATACTCCTCGGATACTTCTTCCATTACTGCTTTTAAACTGCAAATACAAGCCACATTTACAATATCTTCAACGCTGCAACCGCGAGAGAGATCGTTTGCAGGTTTTGCCAATCCCTGAATAATTGGGCCTACTGCATGTGCATGAGCAAGTCTTTCAACGATTTTATAAGCAATATTTCCAGACTGTAAATCGGGAAAAATTAACACATTTGCTTTACCTGCAACATTACTATCGGGCGCTTTACGTTTTGCCACACTTTCCACTACGGCCGCATCGACTTGCAATTCTCCGTCTAAAACAAGTCCCGGACGTTTTTCACGGGCGATATCAACTGCTTTTCTTACTTTATCGATATCGGGATGCTGTGCGCTTCCACGGGTCGAAAAGGATAACAAGGCGACAATCGGCTCCTCATCTGTCAGACTTTGGTGGGTATCCGCTGATGCGATCGCAATATCAGCCAACTGATCCGATGTGGGATCAGGAATAACAGCGCAATCAGCAAAAGTTAAATAGTGTCCGCTTTGCAAAACCATTAAAAATGTACTTGAAACAACGGAAAAACCTTTTTTTACACCGATAATTTGAATTCCGGCACGCAAGACGTTACCCGTTGTATTTACGGCACCGGCGACACTAGCATCCACTCTTCCCTTTCTTACAAGCATCGCTCCATAAAACAGCGGATTTTCCATAATTTTTTCCGCTTCTTGCGGCGTCATTCCCTTATGTTTTCGAATCTCATAATATGTCTGGATATAATCCTCTTTTAAAGAATCCGTCAAAGGATCGATAATATCTATCCCTGAAATATCAATGTTTTCCAAAGCGGCTAATTTATGGACTTGCTCGGCATCGCCCACTAAAA
>JAFGEC010000630.1 GCA_016931775.1 Candidatus Zhuqueibacterota bacterium
AAACCGATAACGTATTCCTATTTGGACAGTATCAATACTTTTGTTGGTGTGAAACTGGCGGTGTTTATATGATGGTTTGAGAAAAAAACATTTTTTGGGTATTTTGCAGGTTTCCACGGCCAAAGCCCTGTTAGCATATAAAAAACACAGGTGTCCGGTTGGTTACAAAGTGACCAAATTTGTAAAACGGATACCATTTTAAACCGACAAATTTATCCCATCAAGGCTGTTTAGAAGGCATTCATTTGATATAGGCCTGGTTTGAAATAAAAATTATATTGGAGGTCAAATATGCGAAACCGTCGTTCATTTTTTTGCTTATTTACAATATTGTTTTTTTTGCACAATTTTTCCTTTGCAGCGCAAATCTCCTACACCGAAATCGTCAATCGCCTCACGGATCTGAAAGCCCTGGCTATATTGCCCCAACCGGGCGAAACATGTGCCATGTGGTCCAGTTATGACCGTCGCAGCGTCTTTGACGTGTCGAGCGGCACCTATCAGAATTGGGATGCTAATTCCGACGGTCTGCACCAGTATATCCGAAAGGAGGACGAAAACATCGTGATGGCGGAAATGTCCGGGCCGGGTGCCATCGTACGCATCTGGTCGGCCATGCCCGAAAAAGGGCGGGTTAAAATCTATCTGGATGACAATAAAGAACCGGTTATTGATTTACCCTTTGAGCAATATTTTAACGGCCGGGTGTCACCGTTCAATTACCCGGAATTGGCCTACGAGTCCGCCAGGGGCAAAAATAATTACGTCCCGATCACCTATCAAAATTACTGCAAAGTCGTTGCCGAACCGGACTGGGGCAACTATTTCCATTTCACCTATATCAGTTTTCCGACGGGCACTGAAGTCGAGCCGTTTCGAATGGATTTATCACCGGAAAATCTCGCCGCCCTTGAAAAAGTAAACGGTTATTTTGCCTCCGGACTCGGTTCGCCTCCCGGTAAAACAAACGGTACGGAAAAAGACATCCGCACAACGGTGATTGTACCGGCCGGGGAAACGGCAACCGTAGCGGATATCACGGGCGCATTTGCGGTGACCGAGCTCCGCGTTCGAACCCGGTTCGACATTAAAATACAGGAAGAAAAAGCACTGAGAAAAATAGTTTTGCAGATTTTCTGGGATGGGGAAAAATTTCCGTCTGTGTGGGCGCCGTTGGGTGATTTTTTTGGCTCAACACCGGGTTGGAATAATTACAAAACCCTGCCGCTGGGTATGACCACCGACGGGATGTACTCCTTCTGGTAGATGCCGTTTGCCCAAAGAGCTGTTGTGCAAATTTCTAATCTGGACGATTCGGAACATGAATTGGACGTGCAGCTTGTTTACCATAAACCGGAAACTGAGCCGGATAAACTGGCACGCTTTCATGCAAAATGGCACGGTGATGTTTTCCCCATCGAGGATCCGAACCGCTGGCCCGATTGGCGTTTGCTCAAAACAACGGGGACGGGACGGTATGTCGGCGTGATGCTGCACGTGCTGTCGCCGTCTCGCGAACCCTGTGTGGCCGCCGCCGGAGCAGGACAAGCCTGGTGGGGGGAGGGCGATGAAAAGTTTTTTGTAGACGGCGAAAAATTCCCGAGTACCTTCGGAACCGGCACTGAGGATTATTTCGGATATGCATGGGGAACACCGGAGTATTTCCAGCGACCGTTCCACAGTCAAAACAAAACCATGAACAATCAGGGCCACCAGACAGTCAACCGGTTTCAGATTAGCGATAATGTGCCGTTTTTAAAATCGTTCGATGGTTTTATAGAAAAATATTATCCCAATGATTGCGGAACCATATACGATTGCACCGTTTACTGGTACCTCGCCGCAGATGGGGTGGATGAACACCTCCCGGTGGATGTGTATACCAGTTTGTGGGTGCCGGCCCCCAAAATTATACCCGAAACGACAAAATTTTTGGCAGGCGATACCGTTCTCGTGGAAATAAAAAATGATATCGGCAACGTTTATTACACCCTGGACGGCAGCGAACCGGCAACCTCCTCAAACCCTTATTCCGGACCGTTGAAAATCGGCCGTTCAACTGTGCTGAAAGCACGCGTTCTGACCGATGACGGCCGCGAGAGTTCTACCGTGAGCGGAGTATATACGCTGGATAAACTGCGGCCGGCCGTTAAACCTGAGAAAACCATGGTATCCGGTATCTTTTACGCTTATTATGAGGGCGAATGGATCAAACTGCCGGATTTTGACCGGCTTGACGCCCTGCAGACCGGTGTGCTGGAAAATATCTCTCTGTCCGTTACCCGGCGCGAAGAGGATTGGGCTGTGGCTTTTTCCGGATGGATAAAATTACCCAGGGACGGCATGTACACGTTTTATATCAACAGCGACGACGGCAGCCGGCTGTTTGTTGATGGCGAACAAATTGTCGACAACGATTTACAGCATGCATTGCAGGAAAAAGCCGGCCAGGCGGCTCTGGCAGCGGGTTTGCACCGGCTTAAAATATTGTTTTTCGAGGCCAAGCTGGATAATATTTTGCAGGTCAGTCTGGAGGGACCGGATATCAAGAAACAGCCACTGCCCTCCGAGATGCTGTTTGTGGAAAAGTGACGCGGCATGAGCTTCCACGGCCGCGCCAAGCGGGGAAGCCTCCTCATGCCGCTTGGCGGCATTCAGGGTCTTGCTCCGCTGCCTTTTTTAAAAAAGGAGGGTAAAGCATGATTTGACTTTTTTTACTGTGAAAGAATTATTATTGAACGTTTAAATAACGAAACACCTGTGCGCATTAAAAAACATCGCTACCAGCAACCACTTTAAACCGTCGTCAGTGACACTTTATTTTCTACTAAATCAGCCCAAGTTTTGCAATCGAGAAATCCACAACCATGGTTTGTCCATGAGTGTTAATCCGCAGTTCGATGCCATGACCGTAAAAACACTGCGATGAAAGAGATTTTGTAAAAAATGCATAATATAATAGGAGGCTGTGTGAATATTGTCGAAGTAAAAATTAACGATATTTGTCAAATTGCTTTGAACGGAAGGTTTTATGTCGAGACAGCACCGCTTGTCGAAGAAAAGTTGATGGGTGTTTTAAAGGCCGGTGAAAAAAAGGTGGTGATAGATTTTGAAAAGGTCGTGTATATCAGCAGTAGTGGATTACGGGTTTTACTTGCCTTTTTAAAAGAAACCGAAAAAGTGAATGCCCAATGTGTCCTGGCAGGATTGCAGCCGGCCATCCAAGAAATATTCAATCTTTCCGGCTTCAACGAACTTTTCAAGATTTATGATACGTCCGAACAGGCCGTTAAGGCGTTTTAGGCCTGAAAAAGGATAGAATTCTCCATACATTCCCTTCATACTCCATTTTTTATAAAACCGAATTCTATTCACTTTTTCCACCGGTAACAGAGTTTAACCAGTTTGATGCTTTTTTATTGTTCGGGCAAATTGTAAAATTGATCATCGAAAAACCAAAGATATAAGAAGGTTGATTTTTAATGTTGTCTCGCTTTTTGTGCCGATAATTTTTCTTCCGCTGACGACCTGCTTTCTAGTACACCGTGTTGCACCAGCAATTGCACCAGATCATCGATCTCAGGACGGTACGATTCTTCGATTCCCGCCACACGCATGATTTCAGATTGTGATTTAAAATAAGCATTGGGAAACGGACAATGATATAAAAACAATCCCTGCATTGGTGTGAGTTTGAGAAGGCGTTGTTTTTGACTTCTGCCGGAGCCGGAACGCAGGGTGACCGATGCGATCGACGTACCATCCCGGGAAACCGAAAAACCGGCGCCGGAATCCTTTTTCTCCCGTAATTCGGGATCTGAACCGCTCTTCGTTTTAGCCTGTTTTTTCAGCTTGCGCAGATCGATCTTTAATTCGATCACCTCGACCGCCAGAGCATAACGGAAATACGGCCTTGTTTTGTCGGTTATCTCCGTCTGCTGAAGGATGCCGAGCGCTGCCAAAGCCTCCAGAAACTCCTGTACGGGCCTGACGTGTTTATCGAGCCGCGACGCCGCCTCCGA
>JAFGEC010000631.1 GCA_016931775.1 Candidatus Zhuqueibacterota bacterium
CGTTGGTTTTCGCGTGGTGTTGTCTCCGGTTTTATGACTCTGGGCTCTGTTACTCTGGGCTCTGTTACTCTGAAAAAATGAATTTTTAAATTGTACCCCTTGCAAGAATTTATTATATTAAGGGAATCATTCATGGCAACTCAAGAAATGGTGATTTTTACCCGCAGTTTTGACTTTTTGAGCTGGCTGCTTCCGGCCACCAATAATTTTCCCAGAGCGCACCGGCACAGTTTTACCCAAAGACTGCTCGATGCGGCGTTCGATTTGCGCGAGTATTTGGAAGAGGCCAATCATAGAAGCGGTCCGGCTCGCCGCGAACGTCTGGACAGAGCGGACGAGGCACTGGAACGGGTGCGGGTTTATATTAGGCTCGCTCTGCGCTGGAAATGGCTTACCGGCGGTCAATATCAACATGTCGCGGGTATGATTACGGAAATCGGCCGGCTTCTTGGCGGCTGGAAACGTTCAGTGCGGCCTTGAGAATAATATGTCGACAACAATCTCTTTTTATATATATGATTGTTGTGGGGGCAGGTCCATTCGGCGCGTGTTGCGTGGCGGCGCGTTCAACAATAATCCTAGGAACGTGCGTTGCGCCAATCGTAACAGGAACCATCCAGATAACTGTAACAACAACGTTGGTTTTCGCGTGGTGTTGTCTACACTTTTCAAATATGCCGGAATTTCGTCATGGGTACGCCTTTGGCGGCGAGGCTGGAAAAACGGTCGGACCTGTTCCTGGCCGCGTTATCATGGTGTTGAAGAGCTAATATTAATATTTTCCTTCAATAATCGATAACCGGGCAAATAGCAACCATCCCGCCTCCTGGACAATTTTCCTGGGGCGGGATATTATTTATTGAAATAATCGTAATAAATATAAAACATTGTAAAAGTGCTTTATGATATCCTATAGTCGAATTTATGATTGGAATAATCTTTTGACGGCCTGGCGGAAAGCGGCAAAAGGAAAAAGGGGTACACCGGTCGTGGCGGCTTTTGAACATCGGCTCGAGGATAACCTGATTGATTTATTCGAGCAGCTGGCTCAAAAATCCTATAGGCCGGGGAACTATGTTAGTTTTTATATCCACGATCCCAAAAAGCGCCTTATCTCTGCCGCTCCTTTTCGGGACCGTATCGTACACCACGCACTCTGTAATATTTTAGAGCGGCTTTTTGAGAAAAGCTTTATTGCGGACAGTTATGCAAACCGTATCGGCAAGGGCACGCACCGTGCATTAAATCGTTGCCAGGAATTTTCCAGACGTTATCGATATGTGTTAACGTGCGATGTCCGTCAGTTTTTCCCTTCTATCGACCATATTATACTGCGCAAAATTCTGGCTAAAAAAATAATAGAAACGGATATTTTATGGCTGGTGGATCAAATTCTTAAAAGCGGAGAAAATATTTTAAAAGATGAATATAATATGGTATATTTCCCTGGTGATGATTTGTTTGCTGCAGACAGGCCGCGGGGACTGCCGATCGGAAACCTGACCAGTCAGTTTTGGGCCAACTGTTATCTGAACCCCTTTGATCATTTTGTGAAACGGGAATTGCAGTGCCCGGCTTTTTTGCGTTATGTGGATGATTTTCTCTTGTTTCATGATGACAAGAGGAAATTATGGACCTGGCGCCGTGCTCTGATAAAACGGCTACAGCACTACAGGCTTACCCTGCATGAGGAGCGTGCGAATGTCAGACCCGTCTCCGAAGGGATTCCATTTCTGGGCTTTATTGTTTTTCCGAAGCACCGGCGGCTTAAAAGGAAAAAAGGAATTTCTTTTCGCCGGAAACTCAAGATTTTGTCTGAACTCTATGCGGATGGTGTGATCCCATTAAAACAAGTCTCTGCTGTTGTGCAGGGCTGGGTCAATCATGCCCGGTATGGAAATACAGTCGGCTTGAGAAGGGCGATATTGTCAGAGTTCACGTTTAAACGAAGGATAGCTTGAATATGGGTAAAAATAAAAAAGAAATATGCATCTTTTGTGCTTCCCCATCGGATGTCGCAGATGAACGGCAGGTTCTTGATGATGTGGTCAGGGATCTGAACCGCCAGGGCGGCTCGGCGCATAACCTCGGAATTATTCTCAGACTTGTCAAGTACGAAACGGATGTCGCTCCAGATGCCGGGGCATCCCAGCCCGTGGTGTTCGAACAGGTGCCTCCGGAGGAGTGGGATATTTTTATCGGTATTCTCTGGATGCGATTTGGTACGGAAACGGGAACCATTGATCCTGAAACCGGTGTATCGTATCTTTCGGGAACCGAAGAGGAATTTAAAAAGGTCTATAAAATTCGCCGGCAAAGCACAAACGGCTGGCCTAAAATACTCTTCTACCGGTGCACTCGTCTGCCTGAAAGTCTCACTTTTTTTGATGACTCTGAAAACAGCCGGCAGTATGACCGCGTTAAGGCATTTTTTGAACAGTGCGGACCGAATGGTGCGCATAAGGCCCATGTCGTGCATTTTGACAAAACGAAAAATTTTACCGGGCAGGTACGTAATGATCTGGAAAAATATTTATGGAACTATGCTGAACTGCACCATTTACCGGGCGCTGACAAAAAGACCCGAAAGGACGAAACCACTTTTCGTTCCCTCAAGGCACAGGATCACCAGACTTTGAACCGCTATTTACGGGAAGTCTGGTATGATTGCCTTACCCTTAAATTGACCACCATCGACATCAAGGCGGCGAAAGGTGTGGGGGAAACGGCGGAGCTCGATCTCCATGCTGTTTATACGGATCTGGATGTTAAAGAGATGCAGGAGATGGAAGAATTTAAAGATGATTCTAAAACGGCTGAAAGACTGTTTGAAAAAACCGGCGGACCGGTACGTCTCAATGTTATGGCGGCAATTGCAAAATACCATCATGTGGTCATTCTGGGAGATCCCGGCTCCGGCAAATCCACTCTGGTCAATTTTTTGGCTCTTTGCCTTGCAGGTGAGGGTGTCGGTTCGTCCGATGTCAACCTGAAAAAACTCGGTGAGGGCTGGAGTTTGCCTGCACTGCTGCCGTTAAGAGTTATTCTGCGGGATTATGCCGCCAGGGGCCTGTCCGGTGATTTATCGATCTGGCAATTTATACAGGATGAGTTGAAATCCAGGACGACCTGCACCGGTGAAAATCTTGGTGCATGTATCGATCTTTTTCGTCACCTGCTCGGTCAACAAAACGGCTGTATATTGCTTCTGGACGGCGTGGATGAAGTGCCGGAGGCCCGACGCTGCCGTGTTCATCTCAAAAAGATGGTGGAACAATTTCGTAAGGATTTTCCGGATTGCCGTATACTTGTGACCAGCAGACCCTATGCCTATCAGGATCCCGAAGCGCACCTCACCGGTTTTGAAATTCGCACTCTGGCTGATTTCAGTTCCGAGCAGATACAGATGTTTATTAACCGTTGGTATACCAGTCTGGGGCAAAAAGACCGTACGCTGGGAACGGTCACTGCCCAAAGATATGCAACTCAACTGCAAAAAGCGGTTCGCAACAATCCACGCCTGGCCGAACTGGCACCCCGGCCTCTTTTGTTAACTTTGATGGCATCCCTGCACCGCTGGCGCGAAGGCGGCAGCCTGCCGGAAAAACGCCAGGAACTGTATGAAGCCGGTGTAAACCTCCTGCTCGAGCTGTGGCAAAAACCAAAACTGCTGTTCGATGCTCAGGGCAATTTCACGGAAACTCAATATGATGTCTGGAACGAACTGGGCATTTCATCAGAAGGCCTGCGCAACGCTCTTAACAAAATCGCATACGAAGCTCACTGTTTGGGTTCACCGAAAGAGGGAACCTCTGATATTCGCGTACGCGAGCTGGTCGGTATTCTTTATGATCAATCGGACAAGGCGAAAACCGGCACCGACAGAGAGGTCGGGTATAGCCGCATCATCGATTATATCACCGAGCGCACCGGTCTTCTGATAGAAAGAGAACAACGGTCCATATACACTTTTCCCCACAGAACTTTTCAGGAATATCTGGCGGCGAGTTATTTGGCCGATACGGATTTTCCTTTTATCCTGGCGGAACGGCTCAAGGAGGACGAAGAGCGCTGGCGTGAAGTTTCACTGCTGGCAGCGGCCAAGGCGGTTTCAGGCAGCAAGAGCTCTATATGGAATCTGGTCAACGAATTCTGCAAGCAGGAATATCATAATGATAAGCAATTCAAAAAGCATGACTGGTATGCCGCCCTGTACGCTGCTTTGGCTTTGGTGGAGACCGAACAGCACAAAAATGTGCCGGAGCGGCAGCAGATATCCATGAATCGTCTTAAAAATTGGCTAAAAGCTCTTGTGGAAGAGAGTGGTCTGCCGGTTCCGGACCGTGCCCAAGCGGGACGTCTATTGTCGCTTATCGGTGATATCCGTAAGGGTGTTGGTGTCACCGCAGAGGGCATTCCTGATATTGCCTGGTGTCAAGTGCCGGCCGGGAGTTTTGTGATGGGAACCCGTGAAGAGGATATTTCGAAACTGCTTCAGGAATACCAGGGGGAAAAAGAATGGTATGAACGGGAAACGCCGCAGTTGCAACCATTATTATCCGCTTATCTTGTCTCGCGTTATCCGGTGACACAAGTGCAGTTCCGTGCCTTTATGCATGACGGAGGGTATGGCAAATCCGATTATTGGATTGAAGCGAAAAAGGCCGGTGTATGGAAGAACGGAACGGTAAAAAAGACATTCTATTATTATGAAGACAAAGAATGGAAATCACGAAAAGAAATCGGCCGAGGACCGGTTGTTGTCGGAGGTGCCTGGGATCTGGATAACCATCCTGTTGTGGGTGTATGCTGGTACGAAGCCGTTGCTTTTTGCCGCTGGTTGACCGAAAAAATTCAGGACCGGAAGGATTTAATACTGTCTTTTGTTGACGATGAAAAATTACGGGCAGAAATCGATCAGAAAGGTTTTATGGTACGCCTGCCGACCGAGAAAGAATGGGAAAAGGCATCCCGCGGCACAGACGGACGATTTTTTCCTTGGGGAGATAGCTTTGAAACCGGGAATTGTAACAGCTACGAAACCGGAATCGGCAGCACCAGCACGGTGGGGCTGTTTCCTAAGGGCGTTAGTCCGTATGAATGCTGCGACATGGCGGGTAACGTCTGGGAATGGTGTCGGAGTAAATGGTTGGATAATTATTCAAATTATGAAAAACACGAAAATGACAGAGACTCTCCGTACGGCACTGCGGCGCGCGTGTTGCGTGGCGGCGCGTTC
>JAFGEC010000632.1 GCA_016931775.1 Candidatus Zhuqueibacterota bacterium
ATAAAATCCAAGAGCCGAAAAAACATACCACGCGGAAGTTTGGCCGTTATCTTCATCACCACACAATCCATCGGGCAACGGTGTATACAGTATATCCATGACCTCGCGAACCCGTTCTTGCGCCTTCCATGGCTCTCCGGTGTAGTTATATAAATAAATAGTGTGCTGAACAGGCTGGTTGCCGTGGGCATATTGTCCCATCCCGGCGATCACCATTTCGGTGATCTCGTGAATCTGGATACCGTAATAGGAATAATCAAACACAGGCGGTGTTGTAAATACGGCATCCAGTTTGCCAGCAAACTTTTGCCGACCTCCCATGAGATCGATCAATCCCTGGGGATCGTGAAACACCGACCAGGTGTAATGCCAGGCACAACCTTCGGTAAATGCATCACCCCATTTTTCCGCAACAAACGGCGATTGCCAGCTGCCGTCTGTGTTTTTACCCCGCATAAAACCGGTAACCGAATCAAAAACATTGCGGTAATTCTCCGCCCGGTTTTTAAACCGGTTAATTTCTGCCAGGGGCCGCCCTAACGCCTCGGCGAGTCGATAAATACAAAAATCATCGTAACTGTATTCCAGCGTTCGCGCCGTATTTTCGTTTATATCTACATCATACGGTATATAACCCAGTTTATTGTAGTAATCCACTCCATACCGGCCCACAGAGGATAACGGACCCTCATTTTCCGAATTCTTTAACACTGCCTCGTAGAGTGCTTCCACATCATACCCGCGAATTCCCTTGATATAAGAATCTGCAATAATCGAAGCTGAATTGGATCCGATCATACAATTACGGTGTCCCGGACTGGCCCACTCGGGCAGCCAGCCGCTTTCCTTGTATGTATTCACCAAACCCTGCATGATCCGGGCGTTCAGCTCACGGTACATCAGAGTAAAAAACGGAAAAACAGCCCGGAACGTGTCCCAAAAACCATTGTCGGTGAACATATAACCCGGCAATACCTGTCCGTTATAAGGACTGTAATGAACGACCTCGCCGGTCCTGTCGAGTTCGTAAAACCGCCGAGGATACAGCAACAGCCGGTACAAAGCCGTATAAAATGTCGTCAACTGCGCATCCGTACCGCCTTCCACTCGAATTCGGTTGAGCTCTTTGTTCCAGGCCATTCGCCCCTTGTCACGGACCACATCAAAAAAATCCTCGCCAATCTCACGCTTCAGATTGATTTGAGCTTGCTCGGTACTGATAAAGGATGAACCGATCCGGAGGTTGACGGATTCACCGCGTCCCCAGGTAAACCGGACCAGTGCACCGGTGTGCTCGCCCGTGGTTTCAAGCTGTGCCGTTATCTTGCCGCTGTTCCATGTCAACATACTGTCAAACGGCGTATCACTGTACAGCACAAAATAATTTTTAAAATTCTCCGGCACACCGCCGGCGTTGTTGCGGCACCAGCCGATGATTTTGTTCTGCTCGGGGAAAATCTTTACGTGTGAACCCTTGAAAAAAGCATCCAGAAGCAACCAGGCCTGACGGTCCGGAGGAAAAGTAATCCGGAAACAGGCACATCGCTCCGTCGGGGTCATCTCTACCGTTGCATGATAATCGCCCAGGTAGACGCGATAATAATGCGGTAGCACGGTTTCCGTTTTATGTGAAAACCATGAGGCCCGCTTCGCTTCACTGATCTGCGGCTCCCCGGTCATGGGCAAAAGAGAAAAAGCACCGTAATCATTGATCCATGGACTGGGCTGGTGGGTTTGCCGGAAACCGCAGATTTTATACGCGTCATACGTATAGATCCATCCGTTGCCCATCTCGCCTGTTTGCGGCGTCCAATAATTCATACCCCACGGCAAGCCGACGGCTGGGTAGGTATTTCCGTTCGACAAGAAAAAATCGGAATCGGTGCCCACAAGAGGATTGACATAGTGTGTGAGGTCAGGAACCTCGTTTTGGGGATTGTTGGCACATTGTAAAAACAGAATCACCAAATAAAAAAAAATGAACTTTCGTTTCATTTGCCCGTCCTTAATTCGATGAATGGCAGGGTCCATCCGGTATTCAATCCGGAAAGAGGAAACATGTACATTAATGATAAGAAAGGTAATAATGGGAGTCAAGGACTTTTCATGCTCGTGTGAAAAAACAATGGATTTGATGGGTACCCTGCCCGCAAAACTTGTTGATTATTTAACAATTATTTATTAATTTTTACGTTCAGAATAGGAGAATCTCTATGTGGCTCAAATTCCTGGCGTTGAGTATGTGGGGTGGCATTGTTTCTCTAGATACCACCGCGGCAATGCAAATGATGATCTCGCGCCCGCTTGTTTCCTGCAGCGTGGTTGGGCTGCTACTGGGTAATTTTCCGCTTGGCTTTTCCGTCGGTATTCTTTTAGAACTGATCTGGTTAATTGAAATTCCTTACGGAGCGGTTTGGTTTTCCGAGGGAAATGTGGGTGCTACTGTTGCGTCTGCAATTGCCATTTTTTTGACAAAACAAAGCGGCCGGACTGCACCGGCTGTTTATATCGCGCTTATACTCGCCGTACTGGTGAGTATCGCAGGAGGATGGCTGGTTGTGACTATGCGAGACATAAATGGCAGAATTTACCAGTCTCTGCTGGATGACTCGAATTTAACCTTTAAAAAGATTACCCGTGCCCATTTTACCGGTGTATTGATGGCGTTCAGTATTGGATTTCTGCTCACGGCAGCAATGACTTTAACGTTTGCTTTGATTACACCTTTCATAATGTCTTCAATACCTCAATCCGCAGACAAACTGTTACAACCGATTCAAGGCGCGTTTATGGGCACCAGTTGCGGTATTTTGATACATCTGTTCATTAAGCAAAAAAGATGGTGGCTGCTGTTACTCGGATTCTCAGCAGGTTTCGTACTGGTTTTTACAAAATAAAACAAAGATTAAACTATGGTTAAGCCCATTACTCGAAAGGACCTATTCGAAATATTACTGCGTACTTTTTTTGTGCAGGGATCGTGGAATTTTAAAAGCCTCATTGGTCTGGGTTTTTGTTATTGCGCTATTCCAATTGCAAAAAGGCTTTTTCCCGATCCGGAGGACCAAAAAGATTTTTTAAAACGCCATCTCAATTTTTTCAACGCTCATCCCTATTTTACCAGTTGGTGCTTAGGTGCCGTGGCAAAAATTGAGTTCGAAGCGGAAAAAAATCAATGGGCCGACCTGGAGGCCATACAAATTTTTAAAACACGCTTGGCAGGACCTTTAGGCTCCATTGGAGACCAACTGTTCTGGAGTGGTGTTAAACCGTTGGTATCGGGCATCGCTTTTTGCTGTGCACTGGTTCTGGGATGGATGGCTATCCCCTTTTTACTTGTCCTCTACAATGTGCCGCATTTTTATACGCGGTATAAAGGCTTAATTCTTGGATATAAAAAGGGATTCGAAATCGTAGCCGATTTATCTCTCAGACGGTTTCAGAAATATCTGAATGCTATCAAGGCGATAGGATTATTCGTTGCGGGTTTCAGCCTCGCAATTGCGGCAAAAGTAAATTATGACAAAGGCGCCGATTTTCTGGCGGCATTTATCGCTGCCGTCATTGTGAGTTACATTACAACTCAAAAAAGACGTTCCATTATATTTACCTTATTCCTTACAATGATCATCGGAATAGCGGTGGGATTTGTTCATCTCATATAACGGAAAAAATATGGACTTTTTCGAAGAAACCTGGAAGATAAAAAATAAATACGGAATTCATGCCCGACCGGCCCGGTTATTTGTCGACATTGCTTCAAAATATGATTGTGAAATTAGGGTGAAGGCCAACGGCATGTGGGCAAACGGCAAGAGTATCATGAGCATAATGGGACTCGGTGCGCCGTGTGGTGAAGAACTAACCGTTCAGACTCATGGAGACGATGCGGCAATGGCAATAGCCGAATTAAGAGAACTGGTGAACGAGAGAAAATTCGACGAAAACTAAAAAAAATGGAGAAAAAATCCGCTTGACAAAGCCTAAAGAAATAAAATATGCGGGGATCGGTGCTGCACCTGGTGTAGCGATCGGAAAAATTTACTCGTTATCATCACGCCAAATTAACGTCGAAAACAAGACATTAAAAAGCCACGAAATCGAACCGGAAGTGGAAAAATTCAGGCATGCAGTTGAAAAATCCAAAAATGACCTAAAAATACTGCAAAATAAAACCGAGGAAATGGATAAAGATACAGCTCAAATTTTTCAGGTGCATATCAGCATGCTGGACGATGTTGTCATTTTGGAAGAGACTATAAAAAGCATTAGAGAAAACAAAAAAAACTCCGACATGGCTTTCCTGGAAACGATGGAACAAATGGAGAAAACCTTTGACAACATCGAGGATGATTATTTAAAAGCCAGAGCGGCCGACCTTCGGGATATAAAATGGCGGGTCATTCGTCATATTCAGGGCAAAGTGGACGAAGATCTAAATAAACTCAAAGAACCGGTTATCGTTTTCTCAAGAGAATTGACTCCGTCCGAGACCGTCAAACTGGATCGCTCGCTTGTGCTGGGTTTTATTACAGAAGTGGGCGGCCGTAATTCCCACGCAGCCATCATGGCTCGTTCCTTAAAAATCCCTTCTGTTGTCGGGTTACCCAGAGATTTACATCAATTTATTCATACGGGTGACCAGGCTATTCTTGATGGCAACAAAGGCATTCTGATCATGTATCCGACCCTTCGCACGACACGGCAATTTGAGAAAAAACAAAAAGATATTTTTACCTTTGAAAAAAGCCTGGACTCTACAAAAAAGCTGCCCGCCCGTACTAAAGACGGCAAAGACATTGACATGGCCGCCAATATCGAGTTTATAGAGGAAGTTGAATCCATAAAAGACCTGGGCGCCCAAGGCGTCGGATTGTTTCGAACGGAATACCTTTACCTTGCCAAGGATCAACTGCCCACTGAAGAAGAACAGTTCATAGAATATTCTCAAATCATAAAAAAACTGGACGGCAAACCTATCGTTATTCGTACCTTTGACCTGGGTGGTGATAAAATGCCGCAATCTTTTCGGTTACCTAAAGAAGAAAATCCATTCCTGGGTGTACGAGCCATTCGCATTGCAACCAGTTTTGACGAGAATATTTTCACGACCCAGTTACGCGCAATTGTACGCGCAAGTGTATTCGGTAACGTCCGCATTCTGTTTCCAATGATTTCATGTGTTTCGGAAATACGGTATTGCCAGAATATGGTCAACAAAGTAAAAAAACAATTAAAAACCAAAGGAATTAAATACGCTGAAAAAATACCTATTGGTGCCATGATAGAAGTACCATCAGCAGCCGTCATTGCTGATTTGATTGCGAAAGAGTGTGACTTCCTGAGTATCGGTACCAATGACCTGATACAATACTCCCTGGCAGTAGACCGGGGTAATGAATATTTGGCCTATCTTTACAAACCATTCAACCCCGCAATTTTACGTCTCATCCGGGATATAATTATCAAAGGCCATGAACGCGGTGTTTGGGTCGGTATGTGCGGTGAAATGGCCAGTGATCCCATGGCTACAATGGTACTTCTCGGGCTGGGACTGGATGAATTCAGCGTAAGTGCACCCTCATTGCTTCGAATTAAAACGATCATCAGAAGTGTGGAATATTCGGAATGTGAAAAGCTGGCCAAGAACGCGCTGAGTTTTAATACCTCTCAAGAAGTAGAAAATTACCTCGAAGGTATTCTTGAAAAAAAATTTAAATATCTTATACAGGCATGAAATCATTTAAATCAAAAATGATATTATGTTCGTAATTTCTTTATTTATAATGCTATAAGGAGACAGACTAAATGCCAGAAATGATTTTTACCTCGGAATCGGTAACCGAAGGTCATCCGGACAAGATGGCCGATCAAATTTCGGATGCGGTACTGGATGC